>CAYJQR010000088.1:0-7602 GCA_964372345.1 uncultured Planctomycetia bacterium
ATCGCCGGCGGGAGAGAAAGTGATCTCGTCATAGAGACTGATTCTTTCAAAAAGGGTCTCGATGTCATGATAACCATCCTCCCGTTTTCGAAGAACGCGCAAATAGAGATTGATCTTCGCGTAGGCGTTGAGTACCAGCGGTTTCATCGTCACGTTATTTTGCCTCAAAGCGCCTGCAGTTTCTCTCGGGCAGTCTGTGATTTAGGGTCTAATTCCAGCACTCGTTTCCAGGCGGCTCTCGCTTGATCCAGCCACCCTTTCCGAAAATAGAGTTCTCCCAGATGCTGTTGAATCACCGGGTCGGCGGGAACCGCCTCGGCGGCCGCCTCCAGCTCTTTCTGCGCCTCGTCGAAACGGCCCAGTTTCACATAGATCCATCCCAGCGTGTCCCGATAGGCGCCGTTCGTCGGTTCCAGTTCCAATGATTTTCCGGAGAGCCAGAGCCCCTCTTCCAGGTTAATCCCTTCCTCCGCGTAAAGATATGCGAGATAGTTAAGCGCTTCCGCGCTCACGGGATCCTGCTTGAGAGATTCTTTCAGCGCTTCAATCGCTTTTTGCCGTTTTCCCATCTGTTCGAACGTCGCCCCCAGATAAAAATAGGCCCTTGGGTTGGACGGAGAAGCGCCAATCGCCGATTGATAAGCGGCGACCGCGTCGTCGTATTGGGCTTTAGCTCCGTTAGCCAATCCCAGAATCAGGAAAACCTGGTCCTGTTTTTCTTTTAATTGAAGCCCCTTCTGCAGTACTTCAACGGCTTCGTTAATTTTCTGTTCTTTAAGATAGAGATAGGCCAGTTCCAGGTAAAGATCTATATCCTTGGAATCCAATTCCAGCGCGATCTGGTACTGCCGGACCGCTTTTTCAAATTTCCCCTGCTGATAATAGACTTCTCCCAGATGGCGGTAGATCTTGCTGCTGAGCGGCTCCAACTGGATGACCTTCTGGTATTCGCCGACGGCGCTCTCCAAATCCCCCTGCTGTTCGTAAATAACCGCCAAAGCGACGTGGGCGTCGGCATAACTGGAATCCACCTCCACCGCTTTCTTAAAAGCCCCGACTGCTGATTCAATCTTTCCCTGTTTACTGTAGAGAATTCCCAGGTTGAAATAGATCAGGGGATCTTTGGATTCGGCCACGATGATTTTTTGGTAAATTTCGACCGCTTCGGCGTTTTTCCCCTGGATGACGTAAAGATCCGCCAGCGAACTGAGCGCCTTAAAATTTCGCGGGCTCTCCGCCAGGATGATCTCGTATTGTTTTTTGGCGTCGTCGAACTTGCGCAGAGAGAGATCAATGAGGGCTAAAAGCAGGCGGGTTTTGGTGTCGCCAGGATCCAGTTCCAGCGACTTCTCAAACCAACGAATCGATCCTTCAAAATCCCCTTTCCGGATGTAGAGCGCCCCGATCCGCTGGTGGATGATTGGATTTTCCGGATCCAGGTCCAGAGCTTTCTGGTACTCTTTTCTCGCCTTGTCCAAGCGATCCTCATTTTCGTGCAAATTTCCGGCGATGAAATGGGCTTGCGCTTTGGAAGAAGAAGAGCCGTGAAAAGAAACGGTGGAATGATTCACGTCGCCGGCGGCGTTGACCGGAAACGGATGGACATAATTCGCGGCGAACCAAAAAACCAAAAAAAGCCCGAGACGCTTTTTTGGGTTCATTCGATAACCTTATTGAGCGGGTATTCAATAATCCCCTGCGCTCCCCCCTTTTTGAGGCGGGGGATGAGCAGCCGCACAATCTGCTCCTCAACGATGGTCTCTACCGCCAGCCAATCTTTTTGGCTCAAGGTCGAGATCGTCGGATGCTTCATTGAAGGAAGAAGCGAAATAACCTTATTCAAATTCTTCTTAGCCACATTCATCTTCAAACCGACTTTGCTCTCCGCGGCGATGGCTCCCAGCAAAAGAAGCGAGATATTTTGGATTTTATTTTTCTTCCATGAATCTTTCCATGAGGAGTGATTGGCGATGAGCTGTGTGGACGATTTGCAGATCGTCTCCACAATCCGCAGGCGGTTTGCCCGCAGGCTCCTCCCCGTCTCCGTTAACTCAACGATCGCGTCCACTAGGCCCGCCCCCACTTTGACTTCGGTCGCCCCCCAGCTAAACTCAACCTTCGCTCGGACTCCTTCTTTCTTGAGATATTTTTCCGTGACTTTGACCAGCTCAGTGGCGATTGTTTTCCCCTGCAAATCCTTCACCGAACGGATGGGGGAATCCTCCGGAACGGCAATCACCCAGCGGACCGGGCGCATCCCTTGTTTGGCGTAGATCAAATCGGTCACGCGGAACACGTCGGACCCATTTTCCAAAATCCAGTCTTCGCCGGTGAGGCCGCAATCGAGGGTTCCGTCCTCCACATAACGAGACATTTCCTGAGCCCGGATTAAAAACGGCTCGATCTCTTCGTCGTCAATAACGGGGAAATAGGACCTCTCATCACTGCGGACGCGAAACCCCGCCCGCTGAAACATCCGAAACGTCGCTTCCTGCAAACTTCCTTTGGGCAAACCCAGCTTGAGTTTTTGGGACATGACGGCAGATTTTATCATGGTTTCTCGCAACTTGTCAAAACAGATAAGTCGAAGTGTCGATTTGATTTGAAAAAAAGAGAACCGTTCCCTATAATTATTCCTATTATGATGAAAGCCCTGCGGAAGAATTACAAAACCATTTTTTGGATCCTCGCCATCCTCATTATTCCTCCTTTTGTCTGGTGGGGAGCCGGCTCCTACTCTGGGAAAGAAAAACTCCCTAACTACGCCGGCACTATCGGAAAAACAAAAATCTCGCTCAATGAGTACCGCGCCGTTTACTTTGACCTCTCCCGCTCGCTGGGAGAGCTTTTCGGCTCGCAGCCCCCTGAAAACTTACTGCAAGAGCTGACATGGACACGGCTTCTCCTGATTCAGGAGGCTAAAAACAGAGGGGTCAAGGTGACTGATCAGGAGGTGCGCGCCCGGATCGAGCAATTTTCCCATTTCCAAAAGGGGGGGCATTTTGATCCCGTCAGTTATCAGCAGGCCCTGGGAGACCGGGCTCGGGTTTTTGAAGAAGGGATCCGCCAGGAACTTCTGCTGCAAAAACTGCAGGAAACCGCCACCGCCGGCGTATCGGTGACCGAGGAAGAAACGCGGAGTGAATACACAAAAGAAAATGAAAAAATCCAGATATCCTATGCTTTGATTCCTATTGCCAAAAACGAAACGACAATCTCTAATGACCCTGTGGCTTTAAATGCCAACCCTTCGGAAGAAACCCAGAAAGAGCGAGAAGAGGCCCGGCAGAAAGCGAATCGTCTCCATCAGGAACTGGAGCAAAAAATTCAATCGGGAATTTCTCCGGCGGACGCCTTCAATCAAGCTGGGCTTTCTGTCACCCGCACCGAACCGCTCACGCGCAAGGGAGTCATCGGCGAGATGGGTTATCAACCTTCTCTCATGGACGCCGCGTTTGGGGCGCCGGAGGAAAAGTTGGGTCCGATGATCGAGGTGAGCGACGGGTTTTGCCTTTTCTGGACTGAGAAGAAAATATCCATTGAGGAAAACCGCTTTCAAACGGAACAGGCGGAGTTCCAGAAACATCTATTGGAGAAGAAGAAAAGCGATGCCTTCAATCAATGGATCACTCAGCTGCGCGACAAAACCCCCATCAAAAGCGCTCTAGCGGATCTCCAGAATTGAATTCGCCGTCCCAAATGGATTTGGGTTGTTGATTCTGTTCTTGGGATCCTCTTTCCATTCGCCATCCACCCAGAACTTATACTCATACCGGCCCGGCGTCAGTTTGAGACGAGTTTTCCAATTCCCATCCCGCTCTCTTCTCATCGGCGTGGAGTTTGGATCCCAGCTATTAAAATCTCCGGCCAGATAAACACGCTCGGCGCCGGGAGCCGTCACTTCGAATTCGACAATTTTCGCCATTTCCTCTCACCCCTCCTCTTTTGTCTTTTGGATTCCATTTTAACGATTGTCCCGCTTCATTTCAACAAAAAAATCGTTTTCTGACTATGACGCCCGTCATCTTTTGGACTGCAAAATTCCAATCACCAGATAAATCAGATAACTGGAGAGATAGACCGCCGGAAATAAAAGAAGCGGTTTACCGATCAGCACCACTAACGTCCCCAACAAACTGCACGGAACCAGGGCATAAACGCCGATGGCGAACATAGCTTGATAAGAAAGCCCGATCTCCCCAGCGAGATTAATGACCACTGAGATCAAGCTGAAGAAAAGGACTTGGATCAGGCGCGCGAAGAAAAAGTAAAGGAATAATCCGACGGCCAATAACGGTACCGCCAGGATTTTAAGAGTTCGCTTCAGTTCTTCAATCGTCTGCTTGTTCACCACCACCCCGGACAACTGCGCCAGATTGTATTCTCTTTTCTGGAATTGATTCTCTTTGAAGATCAACTGGTTTTTCGTCACCAAAATACCGGAAGGATACTCTAGCGGAACTTCTACAACCGACCCCGTGGTATCCAGGACAAAGACAAAATTCTTCCCCTCCGATTCAACTTGATAGGGTTGCTGCGCCGGAGAGCTTGCTTGGCCGCCAGTCACGGTAATCTCCGGCAGTGATTCCCCCATCCAGGCGCCGATTTTTTCAATCCAGTAGAGGGCGTCGAAACTGAGACGGATTGAAATCAAAATCGTCATCAACGCCGCCAGCCCCAGCAGGAATTTCACGGCTCGTGAAACAGGCCTTTCTTTGACTTCTTTATAGAAAGGGAAACTGAAGATACTGTTTTTGATATCTCTAAAGAAGGGCACGGTTACTCCTGTTTGCTCAACATCTGTTTCAGAGTTTGCATGAATTGATTAATGTCCCGAAACTCGCGGTAAACCGACGCGAACCTGACGTACGCGACCTCGTCAATAGCGGGAAGTTTCGCCATGATAATCTCCCCTACCCTCCGGCTGTTGATTTCTTTCTGGTCTTGCCGGAGCAGTTCCCGTTCAATTTCATCCACCAGCGACTCCACCTGTTCCAGCGCCACCGGCCTTTTTTCGCAGGCCTTTATCAACCCGGCCAATATTTTCTTTCGATCGAACGGCTCCCGCCTGCCATCTTTCTTCACCACCATCAATGGAATTTCTTCTGTCCGTTCATAGGTCGTGAACCGTTTGCCGCACTTCAGGCACTCCCGCCTGCGGCGGATGGCGTCAAACTCGTTGCTTTCTCTGGAATCAACAACCTTGTCTTCATTATAGCCGCAAAAGGGGCATCGCATCTAAAGACCGTCGCTCGTAAAAACAAAAACTTCAACGTTCATGTCTGAGAATCCAAAATAACATCGGGTTGTTTACTGGGTATCGTGCCGAATTGCGCCCGCAGTTCCGGGTAGAGCGGGAACTGTTCCGCCATCTCGGAAACACGGTCTCGCACACTGTGAAGAATCGCGGCGTCGTGCGGACTTTTGAGAACCGCTTCAATTAAGATCGCGATTTGTTCCATTTGATCTTCCTTCATTCCACGGGTCGTCACCGCGGGAGTCCCGACGCGGATGCCGCTGGTGACAAAGGGACTCTGCGTGTCAAAAGGGATGAGATTTTTATTGACGGTAATCCTCGCTTGGTCCAACCAGTGAGAGGCGTCTTTGCCGGTAAGTCCCGCCACCGAAAGATCCACCAGCATCAGATGGTTGTCGGTCCCTCCCGAGACAATCCGGTATTCCCGATGAGTTAATTCCTCCGCCAATTTCTGGGCGTTGCGGACGATCTGTTTCTGATACTGTTTAAATTCTTTCGTGAGCGCTTCCTTGAAAGCGACCGCCTTGCCTGCAATGACATGCATCAAAGGGCCCCCTTGGATGCCAGGGAAAACTTCCGCGTCAATTTTTTTCGCGAACTCCTCGCGGCAGAGGATAAACCCTCCCCGAGGCCCGCGGAGCGTTTTGTGGGTCGTGGAAGTGACAAACTCCGCGTAAGGAACCGGGCTCATGTGGAACCCCGCCGCGACCAACCCCGCGATATGCGCCATATCCACCATCAGAATAGCCCCGATTTTATCGGCCGCTTTGCGGAGTTTCTTAAAATCAATCTCCCTGGGATAAGCCGACGCGCCGGCGAGAATCAGTTTGGGGGAATGTTCTTTCGCCAGTTCCAGGACGGCGTCGTAATCAATCCGCTCTGTTTTTTTGTCAACTCCATAGGGAATAATCTTAAAATATTTGCCAGAGAAATTTTTCGGATGGCCGTGCGTTAAGTGCCCCCCATGAGAAAGATCCATCGAGAGAATTTTATCCCCCACCTCCAGCATGGAAAAAAGGACCGCCATATTCGCCTGGCTGCCGGAGTGCGGCTGGACATTCACATGCTCCGCGCCAAAGAGCTCTTTGGCCCGTTCAATCGCCAGCCGCTCCACTTCGTCCACATGTTCGCAGCCGCCGTACCATCGTTTCGCGGCATACCCCTCGGCGTATTTATTGGTCAACACCGACCCCATCGCTTCAATCACGGCAGGGCTGGTGAAATTTTCGCTGGCGATCAGCTCAAGATTCTGATGTTGCCGCCATAATTCTTTCCGAATAGCCGCGTAAACGGCCGGATCGGATTCACGCAAACTCACTTGTTCCTCCTGTTGCTTTTAGTATCAGGGATCAATTTCAATAAATTTTTATTATATCACGGTTACGAAATTGGTTCTTACCATTTTTTAAAGACGAAAAAGACCGCTCCGATGATCATTAGAAATCCAACGAGGTAATTCCACTTTAATCCCTCTTTTAAGTAGGTCACCGAGAAAACCGAGAAAACAACCAGAGTAATCACTTCTTGAATCGTCTTCAGCTGAGCCACCGTGAAGTGAGAGTGTCCGATCCGGTTGGCCGGCACCTGAAAACAATACTCCGCGAACGCGATCAACCAGCTGACGATGATCGCCATCCATAAGGGGGAGTTTTTATATTTTAAATGCCCATACCAGGCAAAGGTCATGAAGATATTGGAAATGGTCAGAAGGATGACCGTTTTCATTTCTTGGTTCCGAAAACCTTACGTTCAATTTCATCAATTTGTTTCACGCGCCGCTCATGCCGGCCGCCGGATTCAAAAAGAGTGGTCAGCCAGGTTTGGATCATTTCGTTGATCTCTTTTTCAGAAACCTGCTCCGCTCCTAAAACCAAAACGTTGGCGTCGTTGTGTTCACGCGACAACTTTGCCTGCTCGATGTTGTGGCAGAGCGCCGCGCGAACTCCCGGGAATTTGTTGGCCACGATCGAAAGCCCGATCCCGCTTTTGCAGATCAGGATTCCCCGATCAAACCTTTTCTCGGAGACCCCCTCGGCCACTTTGGCGCCGATTTGTGGATAATCGCACGCCTCGGCCGTAAACGTGCCGGCATCTTTGACTTCGTGCCACTGTTTCCGCAATGAAACAGCTAGCTTCCCCTTAATCTCAAACCCGCCGTGGTCGGCGCCGATGATGATTTTCATCCCACCACCTGTTTTAAACCCACCACCTCGCCATTCCCAACACCATAGAAGGTGGTGGGTTTGATCCGTCTTTGGCGGATCATCAGTTCCAAGAACTGTAAAACAGGTGGTGGGATCATAGAAGGCTATTTTACCAAAAAAAGGGGCGCAGTGATAGCAACA
>CAYJQR010000089.1:0-7591 GCA_964372345.1 uncultured Planctomycetia bacterium
TTAACAAAAAACTCCTGAAAACCTAGTGCATACAAATAGGCTGGAATTCAGGTGATAAGAGATCAATGAGCGAATGGACTGGAGCCAAATCTTCCTGTGGTGGTAAAAAAGTGATTTCCGGCAAGATGAACAAATTGTCCGGAGTTAATATCAATTCTTCATTCTCTTTTTCACTCTGACAGATAATCCTTTCATTTGCCGCCTGTTTGACTTTATATGCCCTGCCTTGGTAGTAAAACGTTTTTCCCACTTCAAAGTTATTGACCACCACTAAGTCAAAAAGATAGGAGTTCGTAAGGGAGTAGTGTGATTGACCTTCCCCCGGAGGCAATCCTGATCTAGGACCCAACATTCCACCTTCAAGGGAGGTCCATAGTGATAGACACGGAGACCCAACAAGGAGAACCGTTAGAATAAAAGAAATCTTTACTCTCTTCCACATAGGCAGCGTAAGTATACCATATCCTGAGAACTGTTAAGGGTCATTGCCCTTACTCAATGTTTATCAACGAGTTAGAGTATTTTAAAACCACTCCTCTCGCTCAGACATACTGTCGTACGAGTCATCTCCATTTGGACAACACGGTTCTTCGGGTCTTGATGCAGTACGGTCGGCTACCAGTGGAGAAAAAGCGGTCAAGAGTGATCAAGCTTTTCGGCCGGATTTGGTTCTCTTAGACATTCGGATGCCGGGAATGTTCGGATTAGAAGTTCTGGCTCATGGTGAGTTAAAGCGGTATCTTAATATCTTCTATCTTGAGTTCCGCGAACCGTTCCCCACGCCATTCATTTAAAGAAGGGGTATAGGCGAGATCAATGGTGGAAACACCGCGGAGATCGGAAAACCGATCCCCTTTCCCGAAACCGATCGCCTGGCAAATCTGCTTGCCGTCGCTGACTCGAAAACGAAGGGTGTTGGCGCCGACAATTTCCGGCGGTGATTTGATCTGAACGGATCTCGAGAAAAAAACCGGCCGTTGGTTTCCAAAACCGTAGGGGGCGAGCAGCTCCAGTTCTTCAAAAAACTTTTGACCGAGTTCCGAGAGGCCGATCTCTCCATCGGCTTCAAGCAGAGGAACCAAATCCTCCGGTTTGAGCCGCTGGTGAGCGACACGGTTCAACTCTTCTTTAAAGCAGGCCAGCTTTTCCTGAGTCACCGTCAACCCTGCCGCCTGTTTGTGTCCCCCAAACTGCTCCAATGAAGACTCACACTCCTGCAGCGCCTCTACCAGATGGAAATTCCGGATGGAGCGGCCAGATCCTTTTCCCTTCCCTTCTTTCAGCGCGATGACGATCGTTGGCCGGTAGAAACGATCCACTAACCGCGCCGCGACAATGCCAATCACCCCCGGATGCCACCGTTCATCCTCGACGACGATCACTCTCTGCTGTTGGAAATTGAACTGCTCGTTTACTTTCTGCACCGCCTGGCGGACGGTTTCCTGTTCTATCTTCTGACGATCTCGATTCTCTCTATCAAGCTGTCCGGCCAGTTCGGCCGCCTCCGCGAGATCTTGAGTCGTGAGCAGTTTCAACGCCGCCTCCGAGGAACTCATTCTTCCGGCGGCGTTGATTCTGGGCCCCACCACAAACCCCAAATGCCCGGCGTCCACTTTTTTGGCCGCCATCCCCGCGACTGCTAACAGCGCTTTGAACCCGACCCGCGGAGTTTTGTTCATCTGGTCCAATCCCGCCCGGACAAGAATCCGATTCTCCCCCACTAACGGCCCCATATCGGCCACCGTCCCCGCCGCCGCCAGCTCCAGATAATCGAACGCCTCTTTGCCTAACAACGCCCACGCCAGTTTGAAAGCAAGGCCCGCGGCCGTCATGTATTTAAAAGAAGAAGGACATCCTTCTTGTAAGGGGTTAATGACAATCGCAGAATGAGGCCATTTTTCTTTCTGCGGTTCGTGATGGTCCACGACAATGACGTCAATTCCTTTGCCAGCGGCAAATTGGATTTCTTCCTTCGCGGTGACGCCGCTGTCAACGGTAATCAACAATTTCACCTGGTCTGCCGCCGCCTGCTGGATACCAGATAAATTGAGCCCGTAACCGTCATGAATGCGGTGCGGGATATAGGTATTGACCATTCCCTTCATTTTTCGAATGGCCAGGAAGAGAATTGCCGCGCCGGTGGTTCCATCCACGTCATAATCTCCCCACACCAGAATTTTTTCTTTTTCCGTGATCGCTTGTTTGAGACGGCTGATCCCATGATCCATATTCTTGATCCGCCAGGGAGATTCCAAATCGAGCAGAGTTCCGTGGAGAAAATCGTGGGCTTGGGCGGGAGAAGTAATCCCTCTATTGGCAAGAATCAAAGAAAGAAGGGGAGAGATGTGAAGAGCCCTTTGAAGAGACTCCACCGGCTCTCCCTGTCTAACGACCCATCTTTTTTGCATGTACCCCGATTATTTCTTCCAATCCACTAATAACGGACTGGCGATAAAAATAGTCGAATAACTTCCCGAAATAAGTCCGACGATCATGGTGAACGCGAAATCATTGATCACTTCCCCGCCGACGAAATACAAACAGAGCACGACTAAAAACACCGTCAGAGAAGTTAAAATCGTCCGGCTCATCGTCTGGTTCACGCTTAAATTGACCAGATCTTTAAAACTTAATTTCTTTAACAGCCGCATGTTTTCGCGGATCCGGTCGAAAATCACAATGGTATCATTAATCGAATAACCGGCAATGGTTAAAACCGCGGCGACGACGGTGACCGACATCTCTCTCCCGCTTAAAGAGACAGCCCCGATCGCGATGATCACGTCATGCAGAAGAGCGGCAATCGCCGCTAACCCAAACCGCCATTCAAACCGGAAAGCGACGTACAGGCAGATTCCCAGGATCGAAAGACAGAGCGCCCAAACGGCGTTCCGTTTCAGCTCTTTGCTGACCACCGGCCCGATATTCTCTACTTTAAGAACTTCGATTTTACGGTCTAAAAAACCGGCTTCCAGTTTCTTCTGAATCGCCTCAAACGATCCCTTCCCGCTTCTGATCAAAAGATGTTGGTCATCCCCAACCTGTTGAATCGCGGCATTTTCCAGCCCGATTTCTTTGAGGGCCCCTCTCACCTGCTCTACCGGCGCCGCCGGCTGGAAATAAAACTCTTGCGCCGATCCCCCGGCGAACTCAACCGAGAGGTTCTTTTCCCCCCGAACGATAAAGAAGAAAACGCTCCCGATGATGACAACGGACGAAATCGCGTAGAAGAATTTTCTTAAGCGCATGTAATCCAGCTTTGGTTCTTTGATCAACTGAAGCATTGTTAACTTCGTCAATTTTCCCGATGACAAAGCGATATCAAACAGCACACGCGTCACCGTCAAAGCGGTAAACATGCTTGAAAAAAGACCGATCGTAAGCGTGACCGCGAAACCCCGGACAGGTCCGGTTCCCAGCCAGAACAAAATGACCGCCGAAACCAGCGTCGTGAGATTAGAATCCAGAATCGTCAGAAAGGCTCGTTTATAACCATTGTCAACGGCCCCCTGTAATGTTTTTCCAAGATGAAGCTCTTCACGGATCCGTTCGTAAATCAGCACGTTGGCGTCTACCGCCATACCGATGGTCAGGATGATACCGGCGATACCGGGAAGGGTCAGCGTAGCGTTAAAAGCGGCCAGGCACCCCAGAATAATCACCAGGTTCAGAAAAAGAGCGATATCGGCCAGAATTCCGCAGAAGAGATAGTAGATCGTCATAAACACCACGACGAGCGCCCCGCCTAAAAGGGTCGCGCGGATCCCGTGTTCGATGGAATCGGAACCGAGTGTCGGCCCGACGGTTCTCTCTTCTTCGACCACCAGCGGAGCCGGAAGCGCTCCTGACCGGAGGACAATTGACAAATCCGAAGCGCTGTCAACGTTAAAATTGCCGGTAATCTGAGCATGCCCGGAGGGAATTGCTTCATTAATGACCGGAGCCGATTTAACTTTGCCATCCAAGACAATAGCCAGACGACGCCCTACGTTGGCCGCGGTGAGAGCGGCGAACTCCTTGGCTCCTTCTCCATTCAATTCGATCCCCACATACGGTTCATTGAATCGTGATGAATCAAAAGCGAGCCGAGCATCCACCAAACGGTCTCCCGCCATCACCGCTTGCTTCTGGACTAAAAGAGGAGTCTTGTCGTCATAGAGAAGTTCATACCCCTCCGGCGTTGTCCCGGCGAGCGCCTGCTGGATCAACGATGAATCATCAGAAACCAGCTTGAATTCCAAATGGGCGGTCTGGCCGATCAACGCTAGGGCCCGCTCCCGGTCGGTAATGCCCGGAAGCTGGATTAAGATTCGATCTTCTCCCTGCCGTTGAATGGAAGGTTCTTTCACGCCAAATTCATCAATTCGATTGCGGATAATCTCTAACGCTCTTTCAGTGGCGTCGGTCCGGGCGTTTTCAGGAAGACCGGAAGTATCCACGCGAAGAACTAAATGCATTCCTCCCTGGAGATCCAACCCCAACTGAATTTTCTCTTGAAGAGGCCATGCCGCCCAAGCTGAAAAACCGATAACTGCCAATACTAATAACACCCGCCATTTGACATTCCGCCGCATGAGAATCTCCTAACTTTTTTTACTACGGGCAATTGCTGATTTTTCAATTTCAATTTTTACATTTTCCGCGATCCGAAGCATCACTGTGTCATCTTTAATCCCAACAATCGTTCCATAAATTCCGCTGTTAGTGATGACTTCATCATTTTTGTCCAGCGCTTTCAGCATCGTTTCATGGGTTTTTTTCGTTTTTTGCTGGGGACGAATAATCAAAAAATAGAACACCCCAAAAACAAAAACCAGCGGGATGATGTTAGCGACCATCACCGCTGTCTGATTGGGAACCGCGGCGGATTCTTGAGCGTGCGCAAGAGTATCAAACATGAATAACCTCCTTCAATGAGCACGCAAGTTATGGAGCGAAGCGAACATAACTTGCTGTGCGAATTGAACCCTTGACATTTGTTTATGCCTAAACCAAGGCAAATGTCAAGGGTCAAATTCAGTCGTCCAGACTTGCGTTCACTTTGTTCCGCAAGTCTGGACTTCATTTGGCCTCCTAATTCATCATGGCAGGGGCGCCATTAAGTGCGCCCCTGCGTTTTTTGAATTCCCGAAATGTCCCCGCTGTGATCGCATGGCGAATTTCTCTCATTAGCTTCATATAGAAATAAACATTATGAAGAGAAACCAACCTTAACCCTAAAATTTCTCTTCCCTTGATCAAGAATCTTAGGTAGGCGCGGCTAAAGGACTGACAGGTACCGCATGAACACCCTGGATCCAATGGCAGGGGATCCTTCATATAACGCGCGTCTCTTAAACACAGGAGTTCCTCCGACGTAAAAGCGTATCCATAGCGGCCGTAGCGCGTGGGGAGAACACAATCAAATAAATCGACCCCATTGGAAACCGCCTCGAGAATATCTTCAGGAGTCCCTATCCCCATCAGATATCTGGGGCGCTCAATGGGCAATTGTGGAACTGTAAAAGCGGCAATTTCATAACCTAATTCTTTTGGCTCTCCAACACTCAAACCGCCAACGGCAAAACCATCGAAATCGAGGGCGGTTATTTCCTCCAGAGAACGCCGGCGCAATTTTTGGGACATGCCGCCTTGGACGATGCCAAAATGCAACGTAGGGGCAACCCCCTGTGGTTGCCCTACATCAAAAACCTGTCTAAAATAATCAACCGACCTCTTCGCCCACGCGGTCGTCCGTTCCACTGATTTTACGACTTCTTTTTCACTGGCATTGTATCCAGGACATTCATCCAGCGGCATCAGGATATCGCTCCCCAGCGCTTTTTGGATATCAATCACGCGCTCTGGAGTGAAAAAGTGCGCCGTTCCATCAATATGAGACTGGAACAGAACCCCCTCTTCCTCAATTTTTCTTAAAGGAGAGAGACTGAAAACTTGATAACCGCCGCTGTCAGTCAAAATGGGCCCGTCCCATCGCATAAATTGATGCAGTCCGCCCAATTCCTCGATTAATGTTTCCCCCGGCTTAATAGCAAGATGGTAGGTATTTGAGAGAATGACTTGAACACCGCACTCCCGCAGGTCACGAATGGAAAGAGTTTTGACCGCCGCTTCAGTAGCGACAGGCATAAAAGCGGGAGTGTCGATGACGCCGTGGGGCGTGGTCAGGCACCCTGTGCGAGCGGAGGTTGCATTATCTTGCTTAACCAATTGAAATGACACAGAATCTACCTTATACATACACAGCGTTCATCGGTCAGCGTTCAGAAAAACAGCGCTGTTTTATCTTTTCTGTACGCTGTACCCTGAACGCTGTACGCTAGTTTTTAAAAGATTACCATCGCATCCCCATAACTATAAAACCGGTATCCTAATCGAATTGCTTCTTGGTACGATTCCAAAACCCATTCCCTCCCCGCGAAAGCCGAGACCAGCATCAACAAAGTTGTCTTCGGAAGATGAAAATTGGTGACCAACCCATCAATCGCCCGAAACTCAAATCCGGGGGTAATGAAGAGAGACGTTTTTCCCTCTCTGGCTTGAAATTTTCCTTTTTCATCAATGGAGCTTTCCAAAACCCTGCAGCTGGTCGTCCCTACCGCGATGATGCGTCCTGCTGAACGTCTGGTCTCATTGAGCTGGCTTGCGGTCTGTTCAGAAACCATAACCCTCTCTGGCCAAAGACGGTGTTGCTGTGGATCTTCTGATCTCACCGGTAGAAACGTCCCCGGCCCTACATGTAAAGTGACAAAGATCACCCGAACACCTTTTGTCATTATAGATTGGAGAAACGGGTCTGTAAAGTGCAATCCTGCAGTCGGCGCCGCGATCGCCCCCTCCCTTTTCGCATAGACTGTCTGATATCGCTCATCATCCATCGGCTCGACTTCTCGCCGAATGTAAGGAGGCAGGGGGATCTTGCCTATTTGCAAGAGTTCTCCTTCGACATTCTCAACACTGTTGAATTGTATTACTTTGTCATCTGAAGTTTCGCTCATCACCTTACCCACCATCTGACTGGGAGGGAACAAAATCTCAGAACCCTCATGGACTCCTCGGGAAGGTTGAAGTAAAACACGGTAACGGTCGTTGTCCAATCGCTCCACCAAAAGGCACTCCACCTTTCCCCCTGTCTTGGCTTTTTTCCCAACGAGGCGAAATGGAACCACTTTGGTGTCATTCAGAACTAAGGCGTCTACTGGATGGAGGTATTCTAAGATGTCTGAAAACCTGCGATGTTCCCACCTCTTGCTATTTCGGTGAAGAACCATCAATCGAGACGCCGAGCGCTCTGAGAGAGGATACTGAGCAATTCGATCTTGGGGAAGGAAGTAGTCAAAATGCTTCAGGGATGCTCCTTTTCGTTAACATTGAGAGGTATTCTGAAACAGAGGAAGGGTAGTAACGACCTCTTTAACTTCACACTGATTCATCAATTTCCCTATGAGTCACATTAGGTATATTAATTCCCTTTATCTTTCCGAGATAGTCTGCAAGAATTTTTGATCCAGTTGTCAATAATTCGATATTTTCTCCCACTACTGTCCGAACGTTTTGTTTTAAAATCATTGTAATTGACTCAATATAAACA
>CAYJQR010000090.1:0-7335 GCA_964372345.1 uncultured Planctomycetia bacterium
ATTAACAAAAAACTCCTGAAAACCTAGTGCATACAAATAGGCTGGAATTCAGGTTACTAATCTCCCATTCCTTATCATTCAATATGTCTTCTAGGATAATAGCTACAGAAAACTCGTAAGCCTTGCCACGAATCATTGGAATTACTTTTGGTTCATTGATGACATCCGGCAAAAACTCAATCGGTATGTTGTATTTTTTGCAGTACGCCTGTATTTTCCCTACCCAAAGTTCTTTGGTCATGTTATACGCCATTGGTCAATGAGTAACTCATGTTACGCAGTACCACTCATCCTGAGCTTGTGGTTCGACAGGCTCACCATGAGCGGAGAAATGGCAACTTGCGTAAGGTGAGTGAGTAAATGAGAGTGATTTTTTATTATACCACTTGTGTTTTATTATGAGTGAACGATAGAGATAGTTTTCACCTTAGCACTTCGCAGTCAAAAGAAGAACTGGCATTGTTTTTTTACAGGAAAGGGTTAATTATTCCTTCCAGTCAATTTTTAACTCACCACATTTACACGAAATTTTTTCTTCCCCTGGCAATTTAATTGACCTTTTAACTGATTCACCTTTTTGGCATACAAATAAGCTCCTAAATCTTTTTATTTTCTCAATCGTATCTTCTAAATCTCCAGAACTATCTAAATCTGGATTGTCGTGGGATGAGCAGGTAACGATAAAATTAGAAATTTCTAAAGCCCTGTAATGAGGGGTGACCGTCAAAGGGGATTTTTTTGTCTGGAGAGTAGATGTTAGATAGGGAAATAAATCTCCTACCATCCTACGGTCATTATCATCTCCAACACGAAAAGGCAACCTGACATCTAAATTGGCACATAATTCTTTAAGCAAACTTTCCATACCTATTCTAAGTTCGTTTCCTACCTTCTCACCTTTTTTATGTTTTAGTCCAATATTTTCTAGCCAATCAGGGTGGTCGTTTTTAAATCGAATTCCATTTTCAAACGACCATGTTATTTCTTTTAATACCCACCGAGGAAACGTCCTTTTGACTATTTGATACCAGTAATTTTCATGGGTTAAAAGAATAACCTGATAATCGTAGAATTCTTTTTCGAGCAGTTCTAATAGTCTCATGCGATAGTTTCTATCAAAACTAATTAGAACATCATCCAGGACAAAAAATTTATTTACTTTGTTGAATTTTTTGACGGCTGCGAGAAATAGAGCTATACCTAAACTATTTTGTTGGGATTCACTTAGAAATTTCTTTGGAGGAGAAGCATCGTGGTCATAAAAATCTAAATTGAATTCGATTCCTTCTTCGCCTTTTAGCTCTAATCGGACATTTTTCACTTTGTCTTTTTTATTCAAAAGACAGAAAAATTTATTTATATCCTCAGACAAGACTCTCAAAACTTCTTTTAATGTATTATTTTGCAACGCCAATATTTGGCTATCCACTAGACGCATTTCTTTGATTTGCTCCTCATAGGCTTTGACCTGTTTTCTATATCCTATATTTACCAGAACAATATCCTTTCCACGCATAAGCTTTTGAAATGCATCCTGCTTTTCTTTTTCGTCCTGCGTTACTGTCAACTTGCCAATTTCTACCTGGATTTGATTTTTAGTGACCTCTAATTGTTTTTTGATATCGGCTAAAAAGGTCTCAATTTTTGCTGTATCCACCGTAGATTTTTCTCTCAAATCGAATTGAGTCGTTAGGGAGGCGGCAAGGCCAGAAATGTATTTCTTGGAATCCTCTGCTATTTTTTCATCAAATGACAACTTCTTTTCTTTTAGAGAATTTATAATCTCCAAAAATTCTCTTTCTACGCTCGAAATGTCTGATTTTATTTTTGAAAACTCTAACTCCAACGTATTCAATTGAGTCCGGAGGTCGGAATATTTTTTGTATCGTTCAATAATACTTCTCAAGAGAGAATCTCTATCTTTAATCCCCTGTTCGCAAAGAGGGCAATTTTTCAAATTCTTATCATCTGTTACGATTTTTTCAGCGCTCCCCAAAAAATCGCTTAACGTAAGCTTTGAAATATTTTCCTTGTCGGCAACCAGAGGATTGTATTTACCTTGCCAAGCTTTTATATTTTTAAGGGTTTCCAATTTTGTCTCAAAAGCGGTTATTTTGGTCTTTAAGTTTTCTAAATCAAGCCGTTTCTTAGCGCTTTCCTCATTTGGAGCAAAATGAATGGCTTTGGCTATGGCTTTCTCAAGCTCTTCAAGAGAATTAATAGAATCTTGCACCCCTAGCTTTTTCAAGAACGCAGCACTTTTTTCCAAAAGCTTGGGAATATCTGCGACAGCTTCTCCATAGATTTCTTTTGTCATTAGACCATCGTTATCTTTCTTTTCAACTCCTTTGACAAAACATCTATTTTGTCTCTATAGAACCACTCGATAGCCTGGGCAAAAGTGCTTTTACCTTCGCCATTGTGTCCAAAAATCGCTACACTCCTACAATCTGCGCCTAAATCTAAATCAACAAGTTCTTTGGCTCCTCTAAAATATGCAAACGAAAGTTTTTTAATTTTGATATCGGGCTTACTCATTTTGTTGGATTCCTTAGTTCATCTAATATCCGAGTTAAACTTGTTTTCGTGCCTAATTTTTTTTGTTCCCAAAGAGTGCAAATGGCAGTTCTTAGACTTTCACTGATTGAAGCATCGTCTTTGAGTTTCTTAAAGTATTCTTCAAGAATTTCACCACCTGTTTTTAATTCGTTCGTCATGACTTCTCCTCAAAAAAATTCCAGTCAATTTCTATAGAATCTGGCGGAGCATTTAAATTTGAAGTTTCGCTGCTTCCTCTTCTGTTGTTGCAAATTGGATAGGAACCATAAATTTTTGCAAAGCTCTCCAAGAAATATGTCTCTATATTTTCTACGGAATAATTTAAAAATAAGTGTTTTAAGAATTCCATATCAAGATGGGTAAATTTTAGACTCCAGCGATTTTTATAACCGCAAATCCCCTTATTTTGTGATTCTCCAGAAAAATGGTCTTTCAACCGCTTACCAATGCTATTAATTCTTGATTCACTCATTCCGATATATATCAATCTAGAATTTCGGAAAGGATAGGGTATAGAAAGTTTTTCCAAAAAAATGAAGTAAAGACCTGTTCTGCCTGAAAGAGTAGTGAAATTTCTATGCTCAAAATCAGCGATAGAATCCAGATTAAATCGAACTATCATAAAAAAGCCCCCCTTTAGGAGGCATATATCCGATAGCGCGCGGCGGCAAAATGCCACCTCTTAAAAGCCTTAAACGTTTGTCCCAACTCATCCGTAAAGTCTATGAGGCTGATCCCCGTGTAGTGAGCGCAAGTCGAATCTACTCGGTCAAAAATGAAATTCCTATCATCTGTCACTGCGAATCTGTCAACTTGTCTTCCTCACATGCAGTCCGCACTCTTTCTGGTCAGGCCGCTCCCACCACCAGCGGCCGGAGCGTTCATCTTCACCGGTCTTCACGGCGCGCGTGCATGGATCACAGCCAATGGAAAGATATCCTTTGTCATGCAGTTTATTATAAGGGACTCCGTTCTTCTTAATGTAATCCCACACCTGCTGTCGGGTCCAGTCAGCAAGGGGATTGATTTTGCAGATCCCACCGTGGGTATCGTCAATTTCTACTTTTGCCACCGACGTTCGGGTCACCGACTGCTCCCGGCGCAAACCGGTGATCCACGCCTTTAGTCCTTTTAACGCACGTTTTAACGGCTCTACCTTACGGACACCGCAGCACTCCTTGCGATTGGCAATAGATTGATAAAAAAGGTTATACCCTTTTTGATTCACCATTTTTTCGACCGCGGCGGCGTCAGGAAAATAAGTTTCGATCTGGATCTTATATTTCTCGCGGATTTTATCCATGAGGTCGTAGGTTTCCTGCGGCAGGCGGCCGGTGTCCAGCGTGAAGACCCGCGCTTTTGGGTTCATTTTGACCATCATATCAATGAGCGCGACATCTTCAGCCCCAAAACTGGAGGCCAAAGCAATTTTCGGGTGAAATTCTTTAAAAGCCCATGCGAGAATTTCTTCGGCGGTTTTCTTCTCAAAAGAGTGCTGATCGAGCATATTATAAGTATAACATTAACATCATTGAATTTGACAAACCTTTGTCTTTTCTTGTATGATCACCTCGAAATGCAGATCCTCCAAGGAAGAAGACAACACAAATGCTTGGGGGGAGGAGCTGCGGGACGTCTTCTCACTACGATTAGCGTGATAGTTTCTCTAATTCCAAGCGGGCAATCCTCCATTCCGCCTACTAGGCAGAGTTTTCTGTCAAATCCCGGATCACTGGAAAATACTCCAATAGTGGCTGCTCCTGCTCTCTCGCCGGAGGCGCTCGGGCTCTATCGCCGCACCGTTTCAAAATCAAGTGGCACTATTAGGATCGGCAGCCATATCGCTGAAACCACGCAATTATTTGCCGTTGAGCTGATTCGCGCCATCCAACAGAAACGAAAAGAACTGGACGCTCAAGGATTGCACGACCAAGATGTCATCATTCATTTTGCCACCGGGAAAACCCCGATCCTGGGTTATGTCGAAGCCGCGGAAATTCTTCAAGATTGGGATTCGTCAGAAAAACAGGAGCTTCTCAAACGCTGTGGGATGACCGAAGAAGAACGACGGTCTCGGCCGGATATGACGCGCGTCCGCGCACTGGCGCTAGACGCGATTTTCCCTCAACTTTCCACGGCTTACCGTTCTTACGCCTTCATCCTGAAAAAAATATTTGATAAGTTCAAAATCCCTGAAATGAAACGCCACTATTTCTACGGAGACTTCTATGGGGATTTTTATGGAGATGTGCTCCGTAGGGATCCCAAGCAAGTCAGGGAGTTTTACAAAAGCGATTATGGAGGGGAAGCGCTGGCGGCGTTTAGGGAAGTGGTTGAAAATGTCCGCAAGAATGGAATTAAGGCGCGGTGTTTCTTGGCGGGAGAACTTCCTGCAACCGATCCTCAGTATAACTTTCTTGCGGCGATGCAGAAACAGGCTAATGACCTTTCCGAAGCCCTTCGCGGAGAAGGGCTGGGGAAAGATTGGTTTGTGCCAAGGGCCGGCAAGGGGGCCCATATCATTATCAATGGGGTCGGACCCTCATATGATGGAGAGGGTCATTCAGCCTTCAACGAGGGCTGGACTCAATTTCTGCAAAGTGTCTCTTACCATGGTGAAAAACCTCAAACCGTTGCCTCCGATTATTGGGAACAGCCCGCATGGATCGGACAAGCGCATCCTCACGTCGTGATCGAACAAGCAAAAGCAAGAGGGGGACTACACAACCTCTATGTCTATAATGGCAAAAACGAAATCGTAACGGACGAGGAAGACCGTCCGCTGACTCAAATCGGCGTCATTACGTTTGGGCTGGGAGATCTGCGACTGAGAAAAAACGCCAAGGTGATCATCATTGCCACCGATCTGCCAAAATCTTCCTCGGTACAAGTGTTTTTAGAAAAAGATGTTGCGGATGCCGCCTCCAGAGAATATCCTTTGCTTGCTTTCAGAGACCGCGATACGACATTAATTTTAGATGACGGAGCCGTGTATCAAACCGAACTGATGCAAGCCCCCTGGGAGTTTCAAGAAGTTGAATGGGGAAATCGGGGTGAACCCTCAAAAGAAACCGCCCAGCATCTTTTCTACTGGCTCTCTCAGCGGACAGGAAAAGCGATAACGTATTTGACCGCTAAGGACTGGCTTGATTCAGAAGTTGGCGGGGATTCCGCTTCTCAAGAACGCATCCATCAGATTAGAAGCGCCAACCTGCAGAGACTTCTGCAGATATACGGCTCCTGGGAAGAGGCGCAAAACAAGATTGTAGAAGACATCTTAAATCACGCGAAAATCCCTGAAGCGTTTGCCCGGAAGATCGTTGATCCCTTTCAGTCGCGCCCTACGGGAGAGAAGATCCGTGTTCTCTTGATCAATCCCCATGAGGACGACGACTATCTGGCTTATCAATGGCTCATCCCAGAATTGGTGAAGCTTGGCGTTGAAATCATCCCGGTCTATCTCACTCCGGGTTATACCGCCGTCAGTAATCATTATCTGTTTGACCTTCTCTCTGAGATGACGACATGGAATAATCAAGAGATTACCAGAATCAGACAACTAGACCGTCCATCACTGTTGCAAGAGATTGCCGATATCATCGAAGAAGAATATCCAGAACGAAAGAAAGACCTTTCGCGGCCTTTCCCCATGGGAAAGAGAGAACGCCATCTGCGGGCGGCCGCGTTGTTCATGTATATTGATGGATATTTCTCTAAGAACAAGGAAACGCAAGGATATCAAATCGAAAATCAGGGACAGCTTCAAGCCATCGCTGAAGTCATTATGGCCAGCGCTGTTCCTACCGTTGAAGAAGAGTGGTCCCCTCTTTCGAACGCCTTGGTGGATGAATTCAAAACAGGAGTGCGCGTCTTTGAAGCGGAGCTGGCGATGGTCTCGCTGGGAGTTCCGCTAAAAAACATCAAAACGATCTTCGCCAAGTGGTATGGGCATAAAGTTCACGCGGAAGCGATCAGCGAAAAAGATGTCGAGAGTATCTATAATCTTCTGGTCGCAAACAATCCCCACGCCATCATCGTCAACGGAGAACGATTCAGCGATACCGGAGCCCACCATCGCACGGAAATAACCACGTTGACCGCGTTAAGTGATTACATCTCGAATCCCCCCATCAAAAAGAATCACATTCATGAAGGGAATTTAGCCCAATCTATTATTCGCTACGCCGGTGTTTGGTGGCGAATTCCTTCATGGGAAGCGGAAGATATTCTGGTTCTCTCTCCTCAAGAAATAGAAGAGATGGCCCGACGCTTCGAAGCCCTTTATTACAGCCAGGCGGACGGAGTGAATCGAGCCGCTCCAGTTCCGGATGCCGCTTTCCTAACCCCCACCTCTTTTGGAGAGCAAGTCAGAAAAAATGCCGCTCAAGGCCGACAGGAATTGATCGATCATTTTGGCGAAGAAGTGGTCTTTGAAAAATTCCCCCAATTGCGTGAAGGAGGAGGGGTTTTAGCGATGAGGACGATTTACAGTAAAGACGAACTCATTGAACGTCAGCGTGAATTAAAACAAATCAATCCTAATCTTAAACAAGATAAAGAGATTTTCGGAGATCCGCCAACCATGAATCTCTCTCTCTTAGCAGGACAGATTCAAGCCATGCGAAAGGCAGGAGTGCCCGAAACAGTCATCGGCTTGATTACAGGAAAAAAACCACCGTCTTCTGCTCCTTTAGACCGCCAACTTTAAATGACTCTCCACGACGGTTTGACAATCTTACAAGTGATGTGATAAAGTTAAACTCCTCCTAAAAATTC
>CAYJQR010000091.1:0-7250 GCA_964372345.1 uncultured Planctomycetia bacterium
TCTTAGATGTCTCTACGGTTCTGATCTCACCGACATTCTTAAATGTCTTGACAGGTATCGCTCATTGTTCAATCTCATGCCCTATTTTGACTGCCTCCCTCATCAAAGAAAATATCCGGGCCAGCTTCTTTCCTTTTGGTGTCACCTTGAAATATTTCCCCTCTTGCGCGAGCCATCCCGCCTCTACCATGGTTTTAAGTCTTTCATTCACCATTTCATCGATTGGATAAACTGGGTCAAACTCCTCCCGGGCTAACCCGCCGGCGCCCGCTTTCTTTAACTCAATCGTGATCCGAATGCTGACTGACCGGCGTATCGCGTAAAAAACGGTCCCAACATAAATTCCCACGATAGAAGCGTACGCGTACCAGCCGTTGAGGAAGACCACCCATCGAAATGCCAAGCCAGGCATTGCCTCATGGGCCCGGGGGCTATTAAAGTAA
Source organism: uncultured Planctomycetia bacterium (assembly GCA_964372345.1). Lineage (GTDB taxonomy): Bacteria > Omnitrophota > Gorgyraeia > JACOVV01 > JACOVV01 > JACOVV01. The sequence goes on from CAYJQR010000091.1 coordinate 444, forward strand.
ATGAAGGCGTAGGCCAATGAATAGAAAGCAAATAATCCTCCTAACACCCATGATTGTTTTTGAACAAGGCCGCGGTGCAGTATCAGAGGGTGCGTGATGACGAAGAGAAGACCGAATATCATCCCCCACAATAGACCCGCGATCATTTATCCTCCCTGTCCAAGGTTTAAGAAATTTTTTGCCCACCCGCTGATTGAAGCAAGCAGCGCCCCGCGGGGAGTGTTATAATATTTCCCACAGTCGCATCGAATGAGTCCCGTGGAGAGGCAATCCTTTAACTTGCGGTCAAAATTCCAATCAACTCCCTTTCCTCCCGCGAAAGAGCGCCTCGCCCCATCCTTGTCTAATTGTCCCGTTCCAGTTTCAGCGATCGCGATCAGCATCCCCAGAGAGAACCCGCGGGAAGCTAAACTGTAGAGGTTAGCCGTGAATAACCAGAAGAACAGTTGATAAAGAATCACGCTGTTAACGAGGTCGGCGAGCTTGCGATTCTCCAAAATAGAAACGGGAAGGAACCAGAGATTATCGGGAGTGACAAAATACAGGAAAATTAAGATCGGAATGAGAAAGTAGTGAATCAGCAGAAGCGTTTTGAATTTGTTCTTAGGGGCAAACTTCATGAGAACAAAAAGCATGAGTGCCGAGGAGCTGATAAATACAAAAACCGCGAGAAGGATTCCCTTCATCTCTTTATAGAAGTAGGTTTCTTGAGAAACTCTTTAATTTTTGTTTCATATCCATTGTCCGTCGGTTCATAGTATTTTTTCTTGGCGGGAATGTATTCTTGGTCAACATAATGTCCTTCGTAATCATGCGCGTATTTGTACCCCTGTCCGTGGCCGAGTTTTTTGGCTCCGGAGCAGCTCGTATCGCGCAAATGCTCAGGGATTTCTAGCAGTCTCCCCTCCTCCACATCTTTCCACGCCCGCTCGATACCGATGTAAGAAGCGTTACTCTTGGGAGCGCAAGCGATATAGACAACCGCTTGCGCTAATGGAATTCGCGCTTCCGGCATCCCGACAAACTCTGAAACCTGCAGTGCCGCGTTCGCGAGAACCAGCGCTCGCGGGTCGGCGTTGCCGACATCTTCCGCCGCGCAGATCACGATCCGCCGGGCAATGAACCGAGGGTCTTCTCCAGCATACAGCATTTTTGCCAGCCAATAAAGCGCCGCGTCAGGATCAGAACCGCGCATGCTTTTGATGAAAGCGGAGATCGTATCGTAATGCGAATCATCTTCTCGATCGTAAACCACCTGCTTTTTCTGGATAGATTCTTCGGCGACGGCCACTGTGATTTCGATGGTCCCGTCTTTGTCCGGTGCCGTCGTCAGCGCCGCCACCTCCAAGGCGTTAAGCCCCCGCCGGGCGTCTCCGTCACTCACTTTCGCCCAGTGTTCTAAAACGCTATCGGCTATTCTTAACTTCATCTTCCCGAGGCCTCGTTCCGTATCTTTAATCGCCGCTTGTAGAATGATCACAATATCTTTTTCTTTCAGCGGCCTGAATTCCAAAACAAGCGAACGGGATAACAGAGGCGAAACGATCGAGAAAAAAGGATTGAGCGTCGTTGCCCCGACTAAGATCACGTCTCCTGTCTCAACCTCAGGCATCAGCACATCCTGCTGAGCGCGATTGAAGCGATGAATTTCATCTATAAAAATAATCGTCTGTTTTCCGTCGAGCTGTCTTCGTTTCTTTGCCGCGTCTAGAAGTTTTCTCAACTCCGCCACATTGGATGAGACCGCGTTGATCTGCTGAAAATGCGCTTGCGTCAATCGCCCGATCACTTCTGCCAGCGTTGTCTTCCCTGTCCCCGGCGGCCCATATAGAATTACCGAACTCAACCGCCCCGCCGCGATCGCCCGGCGCAATAATTTCCCTTCGCCCAAGATCGGTTCCTGCCCGACGATTTCATCGAGCGTTCTGGGCCGCATCCGGAAAGCGAGCGGCTCCGTCCCGGAGCGCTTCTTTCTTCCAGGAATCTCAAACAAATCTGTGGATGCCATTTTCGTTGTCATTCGGGGGGGGCGATTTTAACTTCGCCGGCTCATCGAACTTTGTAAACGATAACCTTTTTATTCCGGTATGCTTCTTCCTTGTTGACTCCCCGGATGTCATCTCCGCGAATCTGATCATCATGGATTCCCGTGATTAAATAATCCAATGGATACCACGTGGTTTCCCGCGAATCGGCAGGCCTCGACAATCTTTCGAGAATGTATTTCTTCCGCTCATTGGAAAGATATCCTTGGTTAAAAGCGAATAGATACATTGTCCCAAGTCGTTCGTCCGCCGGCAGCCGTTTATTTCCCGGGTTATCGGGGCTCATTAACTCCTCGACATACGCTGACGGAACATTAAAAATTTTATTCGCGATGATGAAGCGCTCTAATAGCTCTTCGTTTGTCATGATCTTTTCCAATCCGTTTGGCAGATACGCCTCGTTGTGCGTATAAGCGGAAAGCAGAACACTTGTTTTGAAACTGCACGAGAGAACAACGCTTCCGTTGGGCGTGTTCCGGTTCAGCCACTTGAAGGCCTCGCGTAACTCCGAAGGGAGGGTGTAATCAGAATAGTTCTTAACCGCGAACCGCACGTGGGTGTAATATCCATATCCGATAAATCCGAGGGTAAACACGGCGCACAGCAAGACGGTTTGTTTTCGCAAAAAATGAACCAGGGAACGCGCCGCCGGCCAATGATAATTCTGCTCCGCGAACTCCTTTAAGAGAACGGCCATCATCATGATGATCCACTGCTGAAGGATTCTGGAATTCCAATGGGTTTTTAGGATGGTCGTTCCCGTTACCACGTTAATGTTCAATAAGATTATCCCGGAAAGAAATCCCGCCGTTAAAAAACGAAAAGCCAAATCCCGTGCGCGATAAATAAGAACGAAGCACGCGGCAAAGAAAAGGTAAAAAACCGGCAGCGTGGGAATTCGGCTCTGCTCGAGTCCGTACCGGATCAATAATTCCTGATATCCCTGTTCCCGCGTAGAGGGGACAGAAAACCAAAGCGGGATGGACAGAACAAGTCCGATTGAGGATGGGATGACACTCAATAGGGCCTTTTTCCATTCTTTCCTCAAAAGGAACCAAACAGATAAGATGCCGGCGGTCCCCAGAAAAAATGTCCAGAAATACATGTAGCAATAAAACAGCAATGCCAAGAAGACTCCGGCTATTGCTCCGTGCAGAACCCGATCCTGACTGAGCGAACGATAGAAAAAATAAAATGCCGCTATCACTAAAATGAAGGTAAATTGAGAATCGGCTAATCTTGAAAATTCAAGGGGGACCCTTCCTCCCGCATAATTCACTAAATAGTCAATAAAAGTCCTGGCCTTGGCAAGGGTAACCGGCGGGAAAACAGACAATAAATGATGTCCATATAAAACGGCTGAGGATCCTAGAATGCTCCATGATCGCCGAACTGTTATCTTCATCAATAGCAAATAAACCATGAGAAAGAGTATCGGCGGGAAAATGAAATCCCCGAGAATAAATACTCTTTCTATGGATCCTGCCGCACTGGACAAAAACGCGAAAAGAAAGGGGTGAAACGTGGGAGGGAAAAAATACCCGCTATCAAAATAGCGGCCGTCATAGGCCTTTCTCACTCTTAGAGCGTAGCCCACTTCATCCCATTTCGCGTAGCTGAAATTATCAATCGTCAAAGGAGTGTATTCTTTTCCTTCGGACTTCAACATCTTGCTCATGATGATATGCGGGCATCCGAAAGAAAAACTGACCACGCATAAAAGTACGCCCCACAACAAAAATTTTTTCATTCTCCCGCCCTATGTTTTGCTCTTTTCATCCAAAAGTTTTGTCCGAGAGAAAGTCCTTTGTGATCCTCTCAAAATCATCCAGCGAATAGAATTCAACGACGATTCTTCCCCCGACGCGAGCCGTCTCGATTTTTACTTTGGTGCCGAATCGTTCGCTTAACTTTTCTTCCATCTCCAAAAGATGCGGGTCATCCGGCGCCAAATAATTTTTCTTGCGTCGTGGTTTGCTCATTTTTGGAGTCACTGGAGTTGCCCAGCGCTCGGCCTGGCGCACGGTGAGATTTTCGCGAATAATTCTTCGCGCCAGTTCCAATCGCGCTGTCTCCTCTTTCACCATGAGAATCGCCCGCGCGTGTCCCGCTTGTAATTTCCCTTCCAAAAGATACTGCTGAATCTCTTGTGGCAGTGACAATAGGCGAATCGCGTTGGCAATCGTCGCGCGATCTTTGCCCACTTTCTGTCCAATCTGTTCCTGCGTTAAAGAAAATTCCGCCGAGAGCCGTTGATACGCCTTCCCCTCGTCAATGGGGTTGAGATTCTCTCTCTGGATATTTTCAATCAGCGCGATCTCCAGCGCCTCGCCGTCAGAAACATTTCGGATAATGGCCGGAACTTTCTCAAGCCCCGCTTGTTGAGCCGCTAAAAACCGCCGCTCCCCGGCGATCAGCTCATACTCTCCATCTTCTGTCCTGCGGACAACAACCGGCTGAATCACCCCTTTTTCTTTGATAGATGCTGATAATTCTCTAATACTTTCTGGATTAAAGACTGTTCTGGGCTGGTGTTTTCCGGTTCTTATCTGGGCACCCTCTAGCCATTGGAACCCCTCCGTCGGCAGTAGCGCTTCCTGTGAAAAAAGAGCTTTTGTGAGCGTTTCTCCCGCAATAATCGAAACCTCTGGCAAATCTCGAATGAGCGCCCTGAGACCTCTGCCGAGACTTTTTCTCTGTTCAGTCATTGCCCCCCCCCCTTTAGTAAATTAGTTATGGCTTTTTATAATCCCTTCTGGCGGGATTTTAAAAACAGAATTTGTTTCACGTGAAACATTATCTTCAATGACTTCGTTCCCTTGAGTACTCTCTTTAATAACAGAAGGTTCTGGCTTTTCGTCTTTTTTCCCAGGAAGACTATATTCTTTAGTTTCACGTGAAACTTTTCCGTTCTCCTGCGATGTTTCCTGTGAAACAGGCATCTGTTTATTCCGCTTCAAAAACTCAATCGCAAGTTCTTTATACTTAATAGCCCCTTGGGAGTGTTTGTCGTGAAACCATATTGGTTTTCCAAAACTTGGGGCTTCGCTCAGTTTAATACTTCTTGGGATAATTGTTTCATAAACATTTCCGGGGAGGAATTCTTTTACTTCCTTAATCACTTCCTGGGTCAAATTGGTTCTGAAATCGGCCATCGTCATCACAATCCCTTCGATCTGGAGATCCCGATTGATACTTTTCTGAACCATCTGAATCGTCGTCATCAATTGTCCAAGTCCTTCGAGGGCATAGTATTCGCATTGAAGGGGGATTAAGACTGCATTGGCTGCACAAAGGGCGTTTAGTGTGAGCAGTCCCAAAGAAGGGGGGCAGTCAATAAAGGTGTAGTCGAAATCACCCGGAGTTTTTTCCAACGCCGCTTTGAGTTTAAACTCCCGGCCGATTTCACTGACAAGTTCAACTTCGGCGCCGATTAAATCGGTATTGGTAGGGAGGAGCGATAGATCTTGAATTTCAGTGGTAATAATGGCTTGGTCTATTGTGACAAAACCCATCACCACGTCATAAGAAGTTTTCTGAAGGGTTGTTTTATCAACCCCCAGACCGCTGGTCGTATTGCCTTGGGGGTCTAAATCAAGAAGGAGAATTTTCTTTTCCTGAAGAGCAAGGAAAGTGGAGAGATTAATCGCCGTCGTCGTTTTCCCGACTCCCCCTTTTTGATTGCAAATGGCGATGATCTTTGGCATAATACTTTAGTATATCGCAAGTAACACAAAACGCAAGAAAAATTATACTTGCCAATTATTTATATAACTTGCTTCATTACAATATGTTATGATCTCACCTTACGCAAGTTGCCATTTCTCCGCTCATGGTGAGCCTGTCGAACCACAAGCTCAGGATGAGCGGTACTGCGTAACATGAGTTACAAGATTTATTTTATCCCATGAGTAGCAAAATACATCAGAATAATATAGAAGTTAGGATGACTTGCTGGGTGGCCTGTTTGGTTCTTGTCTTGATCGTTTCTGGCAGACAAGAAGTCCACACGCGTTTCTCCTGCTATACCCTCGCCTATCGAAGTAGTCTTCAAGGAGAGGCGTCTACCAAAGAGGAAAAAGAAGGAATTGATATCAATACCGTTGATGTTGCGACCTTGTCGAGGATTCAGGGAATTTCTCAATCAGCCGCCCAAGGAATTATCAATCGTAGGTCCACCTTACCTAAAGGAAAGTTCACCACGTATGAACAGTTACAAAACACTCTTAAAAAAGTGGGGGTTAAGAAAACCATTATACCGCAGATAATGAACCAGTTGTCCATTGAGGGGACTCCCAGGACCTTCAGCGAAAAACCTCCATACGAGGAGATCCGTAGAGGAGAACCTTCCTCGCAGTGGAAAGTAGTCTGGGAAATGCCAATAGGAACAGAGCGTAACAGGGGTTTGATGGCTATAGAGGAACTCTCCATTCCTCCAGCCGACCTTCCTCGAGTTCAACAGATCTCTTTTACTGCGGAAGAGTATATTGACCATGCTTTTTTCAATCCGAAGTGGGGTTATTATAAGACGCACCGAGTAAAATTTGGAGAACACTATACAACCTTCCCTCAATCCCACTCACCTGTGTTTGCAGAGATGATTGCAGAACAGGTATTCAAGATGTGGTGGGGGATGAAAAAACGTCAGGGAAGTCTTAAAAACGGGGATTTTTTCTATGTGATTGAACTAGGTGGAGGGGAAGGGTATTTAATCGCACCTGGTAAATTCCTCGAAGCTTGCTTCGGAATACCACCCGATAGG
>CAYJQR010000092.1:0-7237 GCA_964372345.1 uncultured Planctomycetia bacterium
GGGTGTAATCGAATCCATTGACAGCCACCCAGTCGCTAAGTTAGAATAAACTTCAACAAAAGGAAAAACCAATGGCGAAAGTCATCCTGTTAGCGGACGATGAACCTGATACAGTCATGATCGTGCGCGAACGCCTCAAAAAGGCCGGCTACGAAGTGATCGGCGCTTTCACGGGGGATGAGGTCCTTCAGAAGGTCGAAGAACGAACGCCTGATCTGATTCTCCTGGATATTGTGATGCCGGGAATGAACGGTTACCGGGTCTGCCGCCGGTTGAAAGAACGCGAGAATACCAAAAAGATTCCTGTTATTCTCTTCACCGCCCTCCAAAAAAATGATCTTCTGGTCACCGCGCAAGCGAGCGGCGCCGATATGATTATTTCGAAACCCTTCGAAGCTGAAGAGCTTCTCCGTGTTGTCCAACAATTTTTAAAGGAATGAAGTAGTATGGGCCTGGGGGAAAAACTAGTTGAAAGGGGAATCATCAAGACCGCTCAACTGGAGCAGGCGCTTGGAGAATCCCGCAAGAGCGGCCTGCCGATCAAGCAGGTTCTTCTCAAATTAAAACTGGTTGATGAAAACGTCATTGCCCAGCTCCAGGCGGAAGAAATGGGCATCCCCTTCGTGGAACTCTCCGACTACATCGTTGATCAAGAAACTCTGAAGTTGATCCCGGAGGCGCTGGCCCGCAAACACACGGTCATCCCTCTCTTTAAAATAGGGAATTCGTTGACGGTAGCGATGGCCAACCCATCCGATATTATGGCGATTGATGAAGTGCGCTTGAAGAGCCAGCACGAAATCGAAACTATTTCCGCAACGCCACAGGCGATTGGGAAAGCGATTGACCAGTACTACGGGGTGACCCAAAGTGTTGACGACCTGGTCAAAACGATTCAGCTGGGGAAGGAGATTGATTTAGATCAAGCGGACGCGCAGACCTTGAGCCGCGTGGCGGAGGAAGCGCCGATCATCAAACTGGTCAACCTTCTTTTGACCCAGGCGGTCCGGGAAAACGCCAGCGATATTCATATTGAACCGGAAGAGACAACGCTGGCGATCCGCTTCCGCGTTGACGGCACTTTGCATGGGATAGAATCTCCTCCCCCCAAAGCGCTGCAGGCGGCGATTATCTCGAGGATTAAAGTGATTTCAGGAATGGATATCGCCGAAAAGAGAAAACCGCAGGACGGCCGGATTAAAATCAAAATCGAAGGGAAAGAGATGGATATCCGCGCCGCCACTTTTCCGACGCTCTATGGAGAAAACGTGGTGCTTCGCCTGCTGGATCAGGGGCGGATTCTGCTCGGGTTGGACCGCATTGGATTTTCCCATGAGGTCATGACTGGGTACCAGCATCTGATTTCGCGTCCCAACGGCATTCTTCTGGTGACAGGCCCTACCGGCAGCGGGAAAACAACCACGCTTTATAACACGCTGAATTCCATGGACCGCCAGACAAAGAACATTCTGACGATCGAGGATCCCATTGAGTATCATCTGGCCGGCATCCGCCAGTCGCAGGTGAACCCAAAAGCGGGTCTGACGTTTGCTTCGGGGCTTCGTTCTATTCTCCGGCAGGACCCTGACGTGATCATGGTGGGGGAAGTCCGCGATACCGAAACCGCCGAGGTGGCTATTCAGTCGGCTCTGACAGGACACATGGTTTTGAGCACACTGCACACCAACAGCGCCACAGGAACTCTGACGCGGCTGCTCGATATGGGGATCGAACCTTTTTTGATCTCTTCCAGTGTGATTGGAATTTTGGCCCAGCGATTGGTGCGCGTGATCTGTGAAAAATGCAAGGAGCCGTTGACTCCCCCCAAAGAGCTTCTGGAACGGTTAAAAATTTCCGATCCAAAAGGGGGCCGTTTTTTTGCCGGTAAAGGATGCCGCCAATGCCGCTCCACCGGTTACAGCGGGCGCGTCGCGATCTTTGAGCTCCTAGTCGTTGACGATCAACTCCGCCACCAGATTCTCAATAAAGCGTCCGCGCAGGAAGTTCAGAAAACCGCTCAAGAGTCGGGGATGAAAACTCTCAGAGAAGACGGTTTGCGTAAAGCGTCAGACGGGATCACTACGTTAGAAGAAGTTTTGAACGTCACTCAAGAGGCCTAATGCTAGAATACGCGTATCGCGCGGTGGATCATTCGGGACAGGCAACCCAGGGGACCATGGCGGCCGATGGGCCGGACGCGGTCGCTCAAAAACTGAAACAACTCGGTTATGTTCCGGTGAGCATCGAAGAGAAAAAGAAGAACGTTTTCGCGTTTCTGCAAGGGGGATTGTGGATCCGGCGGTTAAGGCGCTCAGACCTCAACATGCTCACCCGTCAATTAGCGACGCTTCAACGGGCGGGAATTTCTCTCTTGGTCAGTTTGAACGCCATTATGGAGGAACTTGACAACCCTCATTTACGGTCGGTCCTGGCGGAGGTTTGCCGGGCGATCGAGGGAGGGAAGAGTTTATCGGAAGCGTTAGAACAGCATCCGACGATTTTCAGCAAACTGTATGTCCAGATGGCGCGGGCGGGGGAAACGGCCGGAATTTTAGATCAGATGCTGGACCGTTTAGCGCAGTTGGGAGAGCATGAAGAAGAGACCGCGATGCAAATTCGTTCCGCCACCCAGTATCCGGTGATTGTTTTAACGACGATCACCCTTGTTTTTGTTTTTCTGATGACGTTTGTCGTCCCCCGATTCGCGGATCTTTTTAACCGTTTTCACGCGGCCCTCCCGCTCCCGACGAGAATACTGCTTTCGATTAGTTTTGTCTTCCAACACTACTGGTGGGGCGTTTTGTTCGCGGCAATTCTGTTGATGATTGCCTTCCGGTGGTTCGCTTCAACACCGCGGGGAAAGGATTTTCTCGACGAGACGGCCCTGAAAATACCGGTCTTTGGCCCCCTGTTTAAAAAAATCTACCTCTCCCGTTTCGCGCAGATAGTGGGATTGTTGGCGCAGGGAGGAGTTTCCATTTTTGAAACGTTACAGGTCGCGGCAGGAGTGGTGGGAAACCGGTCCATGGAACGGGCCATCCAGGAAATCGCCAAGGGGGTCACCGAGGGAAAAGGATTGTCGGAACCGATGAAAGCCAACAGAATTTTTCCGCCGATGCTGGTGCACATGGTGAAGGTGGGGGAAGAGAGCGGGAAAATGGACGAACTGCTTCTGCGCGCTTCCCAGCATTACGACGCCCATGCGGCTTACACCATCAAACATTTGGGAACGCTGATCGAACCGATGCTTCTGGCGATTTTAGGAGGGATGGTTTTGCTTTTGGCGCTGGGGGTTTTCATCCCGATGTGGAATATGATTTATTTATTCCGCCGTTAATCTTGACACCCACCCGCCCTGTTGTGGTACACTCATCTACCTTATGAGAAGGAGGAAATAATGAACAAGAGATCAGGTTTTACATTAATTGAATTAATTATGGTGATCGCGATTCTGGCGATTTTGGCAACCGTATCTATTCCGAAGTTCATTGATTTAACGATCGAAGCTAAAAAAGCCGGCGCTCAGGGCGGTTTGGGATCCCTTCGTTCGGCAGTGGCCATTTCATACGCGCAAAGCATTACCACGGGAACGGCCACGTACCCTTCCTCGGTCACGACAAGTCTTTTTGCCGACAGCCAAATTCCAAAAAATTCCCTGAATAATCTCACGTCGGTAGGGAACGTCACGGCGGCTCCCGCCGGGACGGGGACCAGCGCCAGCAATGGCTGGTGGTATATGACCGCCTCGGGGCGCGTGGGGGCTTATTCTGACGGAACGGTTGATACCAGCGGTTTTTAAAGCGTAAAGCGCAAAGTGCATAGCGCAAAACGAAGTAATTGGATCGTCATAGGGTTGCTTTTTCTGGCAGCCCTTTATTATTTGGGCGATTGGTTCTTCAAGGATGAGATTGTTCTATTCCGCGATCTCCACCACTATTTTTATCCCCTGAGGGAATACACCGTTCAATGTTTTAAAAGGGGAATCTTCCCATGGTGGAATCCCTATATCATGCTGGGGACGCCCCATTTCGCCGCCATGCAATTCGGCGTTCTGTACCCGCTCACTTTCATTTATTTTATCGGAAACTTCCCCTTTGCTTTTAATCTCTTCATCTTCGCGCATCTTTTTCTCACGGCGGTTTTCGCGTTTTTCTTCTTTAGAGAGTTAAAGTTTTCCACGTTGGCCTGCGGGTGGGGAGCTTTGAGCTGGATGATGAGCGGCTATTTGGCCTCAGCCATCAATTTGTTGAACATCTTAGGTTCAATTACCTGGCTGCCGCTGGTGTTACTGCTCTTTCGGCGTCTATTGATCCAACAAGACCGGCGATATTGCCTGTGGTCCGCGTTATCGTTAGTCATGATGTTTCTTGGGAGCGAAGTGGGAATCACCGTTGTCACTCTTTGGATTCTACTGGGATATGCTTTGTTTTGGGGATACCGAAAAGGGGGTCAATATCTCCGTTTCTCCGTCAGCGCGTGGCTGCTTACCGTCGTTTTCCTGCTGGGCCTCTCCGCGTTTCAATGGATTCCCTCGTTGGAATATCTCTTGCAGAGCGAGCGGGTCCGGATCGATTTTGAACAAGCGGCCACCTGGTCGGTCCCTCCGTGGGACTTACTGAATTTGTTCGTCCCCTTCATCACCGATCCGTGGATTCCCCGGCAGGATTATTGGGTTCGTCAAAGCCTTCTGACCAGTTATTACGCGGGATCCCTCCCATGGATTTTTTTGGCGTGGCTTTTAAAATGGAGAAGAACGGTCCAAGTAAAATGGCTTCTGATCGGGCTGGTTCTCTCGCTGGCGTTAGTCCTTGGGAAATATACTCCTGTTTACCATGTTTTTTACTATTTTCTACCGGGCCTCTCCTGGATTCGATACCCGGCGAGATTATTTTTTATTCCTACCTTCCTGTTGTGCTGGTTATTGGCCTTCGGATTGGATGGTTTTCTAAAAAACTTAAAGAAACACCCGCAAAAACAACTCGCCGGTTCCTATCTAACAATCTCGTTTATTTTCGCGGCGGGGCTTTTGTTTCTTAGAAAATGGCTTCCCCGTTTTCCAGATGATCAGCCGTTCTTCGCCAAAATCGCCCTGCTGAATCTCTGGACGATCCCGGTGATATGGATGATCGGCTGGTTTCTGTTGTGGTTTGTCTCCCGTTTCCGAAGATACCGCCGCTGGGGTCTGGCTGGATTGTCGCTGTTATTGGTATGGGACCTGGGGAATGTTCACCGAGGGATCAATAATACCGTTCCCACAAAAGAATTCTTGCGGACGGCGCCGAGCCTGGAATTTTTGAAAAAGCAAACAGGCCATTTCCGCGTTTGTCCTTCTCCAAAATTATATTCACAATTTCAGTATTTGCCGGCGAAGGATTTTCGGTCCGCGATGATCAATTCCGCGGAATTCTGCGCCTCCGATCAACTGGTCCCGTTTGGAATCGCCGACGTCAGCGGGTATGATTCCATTTATCTGGAGCGTTACGGAAAATTATGGGGGGCGCTGATGTCGTCAAAATCTCCGATGGAGCATTCGTTGTATCATCTGTTGAACGCCCGCTTCCTGCTGACGCCGCGGCCAATGCCAATCAAAGAAAAAGGGCTGGAACTTGTCTATCAGAGCGAAGACTTTTATATTTATGAGAACCGGTCGGTTCTCCCCAGGGTTTTTTTAGTTCCGCGCGCGACTTTTATGTCCGATCCGGACAGAATTTTGGAGAAGATCAAAAATCCGCAATTCCAGCCAGAGGAAGAGGTGATCCTGGAAGAACAAGAGGACAGAAGACTCCGCCAGAGGTGGATCCCTGCCCGCAGGCTGGCAGGCGGGCGCCTTCGGCGGAAGAAAACAGAAGACAAAGAACAGAAAAACGAAGAGAACAGAAATGAAATCAAAGGAAGGGTAAAGGTTGTTCACTACACTCCAAACCGTGTAGAGATCAAAGTTGAGACAAATACACCGCAAATCTTAGTGTTGAGCGACGCTTACTATCCAGGGTGGAAAGCAACGGTTGATGAGCGAAAAGTTCCTGTCTTTAGGGCCGATTATTACCTAAGAGCGGTTCAGATTCCCACGGGAGATCACTCTGTCCAATTCTTCTATCGTCCGTGGTGGTTTTATTGGGCGCCTGGAATTTCTTCACTGGCGTTTCTCGCGTCATTATGGGTATATCCTCGCTTGACAGAAAGTGAAGGGTAGTTCTATAATGGGAAAATTCATAGGAACATAGAAACAAGGAGGGTTTCATTGAAGATATTAGTGACCGGAGGACTCGGCTTTTTAGGATCTCACCTGACGGAAACTCTGCTGGCACAGGGGCATGACCTTACCGTCGTGGATAACAGGGCGTCCAATGTAGTGGATGAATCCTTTCTGCGGCAGAAGGGGGCGAAGGTTTACGCGACAGGAATAGAAAAATTTGATTCGCCTCACAGCTTTGACCAGATTTATCATTGCGCCAGCCTTGTCGGGCCCGCCGCGGTTATTTCTTACACGACCTTTCTCGGTTACAACATCATCGAAACCAGCTACCGCGTTATCGAAATGGCGGAGAGGATGAAAGCGCGCCTTCTGTTTGTTTCCACTTCTGAAATCTATGGGGCCGGAGGAGTTTTTAAGGAGGAAGATTCCAAAGTCATCAACGGCAAAGTCAGCGCCAGATTAGAGTATAGCGTCGGGAAATTGCTAGGAGAAATCATGGCTCTGGACAAGGCAAGGGTCTCGAAACTCCACGTGAATATTCTGCGTCCCTTCAATATTGTCGGCCCCAGGCAATCTCCAAAAGGGGGGTTTGTTCTTCCCCGGTTTGTCCAGTCGGCGCTGGAGGGGAAAGAAATCACTGTTTTTGGCGATGGAACCCAGGTGCGCGCTTTCACGCACGTCGTTGAGATGGTGGGAGCGATGATCCGGATTATGGAATCTGATTTCAACGGCGAGGTTTTTAACGCTGGTTCTCCGAGAAATGTGATCCAGATTCGGGAATTGGCCAAAAAAGTGAAGGCAATGACCCAAAGTAATTCGCCCATCGTCTATGTTGATCCGAAGACGATTTATGGCGAATTGTACGAGCAGACCAACGACCGGATTCCTGACGCGAGCAAGATAGAAAAACTGCTCCAGTGGCGGGCGTCTTATTCTATCGAAAAGATCATTCAGGATACGGCCGATTATTTTCTGGTTCAAAACAAGCCGAACGCCTCTCCCGTGGGGGCGCTTACTTCTCCCGCGGAATCAAATCAGCAC
>CAYJQR010000093.1:0-7135 GCA_964372345.1 uncultured Planctomycetia bacterium
AAGCCTTTTTGTTCAACCGGCCTGTCGATTCTCAACTAAGTTTAGCATACCGCCTCTAAAAACCGTTCCAGCCCTTCCAGCACCAAGACATCTATTCTCTGTGAAGAGAAAATGGCATCATTTAGGAAATCGCCCATCAAGGAGAGATCTTCCGTTTTCGAAAGGGCAACCTTCCAAAACTCTACCCATAGATCGTCTGCAATAGCGCCTCCACGTTGTTCAACCTTCATGAAGTTTTCGGATATTTGATACAATATCTTATCCATGACAACACTCCCCTCAATTACAGACATCTCCCTCAAGAGCGAAGCGATACTCGATGGAGTCTCCCCCAACATCCCGTGGATGAGTTGTGCCAGAGAAAATTCGATCTCTCCGCTGGGTTCAAAATCTATTCGGTTCGCTCCGTATAGAAGAACCAAAATGGCTGAGGTCATGGTCTGAACATCGCTCCTTTCGAAAGTCTTACCAGCTAACTTAAATAACCGCTCCAAGCCAGTCGCATCCGGAATACAGTTCAAGCGAGGTTCTTGCCTCTGGAATTCTTGCAAGTGAAATTGAATGAGCCGATGGATGAGGAATTCAAAATTTCTTCTGGAATTACTTTGAAGAAGGATCGAGTCGGGATCTGTCACATACCAGTCTAGGAGACTTGTCAGTAACCAATCAAAAGCATACCCTGTGTGATGGTGGTTTGCAATCCCTTCTAAGATAGCTACAATATCTCCTTCAACTCTCACGATTTGATCCTGAACAACTGTATGAGGCATCCGACGGATAAAGAAATCGGATAAAGCATCGCTCTGAGTCTGGCTAGAGGCAGATTTCTCTGTTACTGCAAGAAGGGACAAGAGGAGAGCAGGCTCCGTCTGTGTGCTACATTGCGTGTAGGCATTTTTCAATACTACATCAAACATCGTTGAAACTTTCTCCCTCTCTACTTCTTTTAACAACTCTACGACCCCCTCGAGTCCGATTTGGGACTGAATATTTCTTAGAAACGCTTCTCCGTATTCAGATTCAGAGATGAATTCCACAGGAAGTTGGAGAATCAACTTGAGGAATTCCTTACCCAATTCCAGCGACCCCATCGCAGATACTAAGGTTCCGACTTGGCTCAAAATCTCTCCATCTATCCATTGCCGCTGGGTGGAACAGCGCTGAATAAAACTAGAAATGACTTTTTGCCAATTCTCATTTTTGAAATCAGAGAAGTGTGAAGAACTGTAATTAGATGCCTCTAGTAAAAGCACCGTAAAGGTATCCTTTTCATCCTCTTTTTGTAGATCAAAAGAGATTAAACGTTCAAAAGCAGTTTGGGTTTCACTATCCCAATTGTGAAACCGAGCAATCTCTGGAAGATTGAGGATTAAGACACTCAAACGGTCATGAAGATCACCGGTATATTGCCCCAACACCAACAAGTCCAGAGGGTTTTTAAGAGGAGTACGGTTCTTTACAATCTCCATCACTTGTTTAAAAAGTGGCTCAAATTTTTGAGGATTGACCGAGAGAGAAGAGAGCGTAGAACGCCAAACGGGAATCACAGCGAGATCAAAACCGGACTCAACTATTTTTTTTTGATTCGCCAGCGTCACCGGAAGTTCCCACATCGCTGACAAAAGAACTATCAACTGGGCTTTTCCAGTTTCCCCAATTTCCACCGAGTCTAAAGAAGCAATCGCCAAGAGTCGCCCGACACTCTCAAAAGACAAATAATCCACAATCTTGGCAGGTAAAAAGAACAAACCATCTTCAAAATCTTCTAAAGAAGGAAAATATTCCTGTTCTTGGCTCGCTAATCCCTTAACAGTCTCCTTGAGTAAAATGTCAAAGACCGCACTGACCCCTGTCCCTTGCATCTCTTGATACCCATCTCTGAGCATTGTTAAAAGATCGTGGTAGAGGTAACGATTCTCACTCGGATCAAGTCTCAAGTCTTGTTTTAACAAAGTCTCCAGATAACGCCAGTCATCCTGGCTACCTCCTGTTTTCAGACACCATTGAAGAACACCCAATTGCATCTGCGCTGAATGGGTAAAAATCACTAGTGAGCTTATCTCTCTTTGAACTGCACTAGACGACCTCTCTCCCAAAGCTCTCCAGAGTTCCTTAAACACCTCCTCAAATAATTCATGGTTGAGTCCTCCAGAGAGATCATTCCCCGCCAATACCTCGAGGATTCGTCTTGACTCCGACGCTAACTCTCCTTTCTCTTTCATCTGGTGGACTCGATGAATCAGCTCTTGCTTGAGATCTACTGAGCCGATACGTTCTGAGGTGATAGCTAAGTAAACGGAGAAGGGCATCAGAAATTTGAAGGGCATCAGAAATTTTTTGTAAATAAGATCGCCTTTACTCGGATATTTGCGATATTCTTGGTAAGCATCATCCAGAAGACTCAAGACTACTTGAATCGCCTTTGGATCCCGTGTCTCATTGGTTAGAATGAGAAAATCCAGGAAAACGTTGTTATAAGAACCAAACTCGTCACTGTAAGAAGTATAGCCACGTGGACTGTGTTTTCGTTTAGGAACCTCTCCGGAAAAGGAGAGAGAGTCTTCAAACGTTAGAGAATAATAGGACTCATAATCCTTAGTCCCCATCCTCTTGTCCTCCTCCTCTTGCTCCTTAAGCCAGGAAGGCCACTGCTCCACACACGCTTTGATATGCTCTGGATTTTTTGTGATCGCCGCCGCAAAAAGAAGGGTGTTGTATGCTTTGTCTCTTATGCTTTTTTCGTCCTTTTTTGAATTTTCTAATACTCGCCTCGCATCTTCAAAAAGCTGTGTGTAAAATTTTACCTTTTCGGAATCACTGGAAAGATATTTCCCTACGTAAACGAAATCTTCGATAGAGAAGGTACTGTATAGAAAATCACTTGTATACAAAGGCCGACTGGCAAGATAGGGAGCTATGAACCTCAGATATTCTTCCGCCAAGGGGGTTAACTCAATGCCCCGATTTCCCAATCCTTCACAGGCGTTATAGGGACGAAGCTTCTGATCCCAGTCCGTTTCGGTTTCTACCATCCTCTTAATTTCACCCAGGATTCTTTTGTTGAACTCTTCCAACCAAGTGTCTGTTTTAGTAAGATAATAAAGTGGCCTTTTTAGAACCTGTTCCATCATCTGCCTGTCTTGAATTATTTTCTGATAAATAGCTTCTCTGAGAGAGGGAGCTTTTTCAGAATTATCCCTATCCATTCTCTCGAGCATCGCCAGACATAATTCAACTCTTTCTTCTGGCCTATTAAAAGTGGTAAGTTTTTCTAACAGAGCTTCGATCAACTCTAGCTCTCCCGCAATCTGCTTAATTCTTACTGACTCTGTGACTTCTTGCCAGTTGCTTACTGACTCCATAACTCCTCGCCAGTTGCTAAACCCTGGACGGGTCACAGAGACTAGTTCGGTATATTTTTTTTTGCGATATTCTGTTTCATTATCATAGTTGGCGGATTGTGGCTGTTCAATGATCATGACTACTTTGACTACATCGTCTGTCTCCTTCAACGACCAGGGGAATTCCTTCAAAATCAGATCCACCAGCTTCTGGCTATAAGCCTGATCAGTAGGAACAAGCCTTAGCAGATCGAGGCAGGTCTGACTTCCCATCGGGGATTCTTTGGTTTCAGCGACAGGTGGCTTTGCTTGGGGCTTCCCTTTTTGGCTAAAAAGACTGACCTTAGGCGATCCTCCTTGAGCTGGAATTGGCATCTCCAACGGTTGATTCTCCTCTTCCAAAATTGCAGGGAGATGTTGCTCAATGATTTCAGAAAAGAGACGATCAAGTTGGGAACCTCTCCTCATGGGGTAAACGAATATACCTGATCTAGAATTAATATTGTTATCGTAGAAGTCAGTGATGAACGTACAAGTGAAGTAATCCCGAATATCTTTGAGTAGTTCTTTACGCTGAACCCTATCGGCTTTAGAGAGGACATCTGGGAGACTGTCGAGTGCACTGTCCATCGCTGTAACAAAGAGAGCTTGGTCCTCTTCTTTTGAGAGTGTCTCTTTCCCAAGCTTTACCCTGTGATAAAGGTACCACTGATAGATAAGGCGGTGGGGAGCGCTTGCCTTCTCTTCAAAATAGCGCTTCTCTAATTTATCAAAACCGGGCTGGTACCGTTTAAGTCTGGGACTTTCTTCAGCTTGTTGGGTCTGGCGATTCGTCTCTGAACGTGACAGAGTTCCTTCTCTGTTTTCCTCCCTCATCAACCCTTTTGGATCTTTGAGGCTGATTCCGTTCTCCGTGGCTAGTTCGTCCTCCGACGGTCTCCCTTCTTTTGTTTTGGTAAGGAGTTCTTCAGGTGTGGGAGGTTTTAAATCCTCTTCTTCCTTTTCACTTGCTTGGCTCAAAGACTCTATCTGAATCTGGTTTTCTTTGCTTTTTCTTCGCAGACGCTCCGCTTGAGACATCATCCCTGTTCCTACATTATTCTTCATTTCCTCCACATTTCCACTCCCGTCCCCACCACCCTCTCCGGGTCCTTTGAAGAGCCTCTTCTGAAGTTCAACCAGCATTAAGTCCACCAGTACTTTTTCCCAATCCCCTTTTAGGGCTTTCTTGAGTTCACCGTAGACAAAGGCTCCGGTAAAAACCCTATTCAGATTACCCGTGGTAATAATCTCATCCAAGAGACTCTCTGCCTGCCTCTGAGGCGAAGTCGGCTTGGCGTTTCTGTGAGCTATTTGTCTGGTAATCACCCCTTTTTCTACTAATCTTGCCAGCTCATTTTCCAACTCACCTTCAGAAAAGATCATCCGCATCAGAAGAATCAAATTGTCCAACGTAAATATCCCCACTCTTCCATATTGTTTCAAGTGATGATCTAATCGGGGAAGCAGACTATTATAAAAAATCTCCTTGGCTGATTCGGGGGTGATCAATCCATAAATGAGAAACTCCGCTGTAAACTTTGTCTGAAAAAGAAGGTCTGGCGAGCGTTGCAGTCCAATCAGTTGTGAAGGATTCACCTCCCCTTGAATCAGTTTTAAGAATTGGCTGGTCTTCCATTCTCCCCAGGGTTGTTTCAGGAATTTTTTGATTTTTTCTAATTTCTCATCGCTGGCATTGGGAAAGCAGGTTTGCAACCCTTCTAAGAATTCCTTTCCTGAAACTTTCCCGGAGTACCATCCCAGCACCAGATCAGGGTTGAGCTCGTACAAGATCTTCGCTACCGAGACCTCAGCGATATAACCGGTCGCAAAGTAATCCAGTTGAAATGGCGGCTTTAACAAAACCATGCGCGTAAAAAGAGTGGTAACCCCCTCTATAAAATTTCCACTGAGATCCCCATCTTGAATGGTTCCATGGTGAAACTCATGAACGATCGTCTCGATCAATTCCGAAACCGAGGATGCCCCTAAAAAATCAATCAATATCTGCCGTTGGCCATTAGGGGCAGTTTGAGTCAACCCGCTTTCATGAATGGATGACCCTGTTGAAGCGCTCAAAACAGCTGTGAAGAATTGTGGCATCGAGCTTAACTGAAGACACCGCCTCACCACTAAGGCATCCGCTTGTCCTTGTGGATTCAAGGCTCTGAGCATGGCTTGCAGAATAAACTCTCCCTCCAGTCTTGGATCCCCTGCGACGCCATTCTCTGGATCTCCAAGCCACTCTAGCCACCGTTGTTCAATGAGCTCGATACGAATCTTTTTGGGCAGTCGCTTTTCTTGGATGGCAGTCTGGATTGCCGATCGAAATTCCCCTGATTGAATTGCCTTCCTTGTGGCAAATTTCCAATGGTCAATCTCTTTTTTTAAATTGTCACTTAAAGCCAAAAGATGTTGGTGCTCCAAGGGGGACAATCCATAGATTCCAAAAATAGGTGGCTTTGAAACACCGCTGGCATTTTCTATTTTTTCACCTTGTGGGAGAGGTGTTACGATCGTTGTCTCTTTTTTTGAAGGAGAATAATCAAATGATTTTGCCAATGCTGTGTCTTGAGGGGACTCTTTAGTCAATTCTGGTTGTGAGGAAGAGATTTTCTTCTCTTTAGCCAATGCAATCTCTGTCATCTCAGGAATAAGATGATCCGAGGAACTCGACTCTACTGATAGAGATACCTCTTGTCCCTCTCTTGCCTGACTCGCCAACTGCTCTGCCTCTTCCAGAGTTGTGGTTAGTCGCTCTTCTTGTAACGCCTCTATTTCACCTAAGAATCCATCAGGATCGTGGCTATTTTGATGCCGCCGAGCTACCTCCTCTAACTCTTCGATGAATTCCACGGTGCCAGGCGGGTAGATCGGTCCTGGTTTCTCTGTTTCTAAAGAGGGTTGAGCCTGCGGGGTTTGTGCATGGAGAATTGATTGAATTAAGGGAATCGCTGGCATTAAGGTACTCGAAATAATGTATAAGACCGCCGCCGTTCCTCGACCGAACCTTGAATCAAATAGCTTCATCATCCTTCCACTTCTACCGTCATAATCATAACCATATCCGTCTACCTGACTGAGCCGATCACTGGAATCTCACAAGAACTTATTCTTCTCATTGCTTTCAAATCCCCATAGTGTCGGGTCAGGTTCTTCCTCCAATCCTCTCCGCAAAGAAAGCAAAAACTTCTTTTCATCCCGTCCTGCTTTGCCTTGCCGGTATTCCTCTAATTGAAAGATAGTTTCTATGAGACGATGACATCGGTTAAGCTCACCTTCTGATTGTGAAATCAAATCACTCTTGGAGTGAATCTTCCCATAATAAGAGAGATAGGCATTCGACCCGGTAAAATTCTTATTGGAATACATTCGATGGATTTCTTCTATTTTTTGTTGAATCTGAGGAATCTTCACCAGTATTAACCATTTCTGATACAGACTGAATAGGTATTGTCTCTGTTCTTGGATGTGCGGATCCGGATGGAATTGAACCTCCTCACTAGTATGTCCCTTTGGAAAATGGGATTCTATGAGAGCAGGAAGGGTTGTTTCAAGGCTAACAAAAGGATATCCATCAGGAGGTTCCATTAACTGCTGGGCATCAAGATCTCCTGCTTGGACCAGACCATGATAAAGATCCCTTATTGCTTGTTCAAGCCCTTCCTGCTGTGATAGTTCAGATTTTAACGATACTGATAACCTGAATTCCTGTCAATTTGTATGCACTAGGGTGCAGTCCTAAAGTATCCAAC
>CAYJQR010000094.1:0-7077 GCA_964372345.1 uncultured Planctomycetia bacterium
CGCGGCGTCGCTTCGTCAGGGTTGCCCCCATTGCGAAAGATTCTCGACTGCAGCCTCCCGTAGGAGTCTGGGCAGTGTCTCAGTCCCAGTGTGGCTGACCATCCTCTCAGACCAGCTACCCGTCTTAGCCTTGGTGAGCCATTACCTCACCAACTAGCTGATAGGCCGCGGGCCCCTCCAGGGGTGATAGGTTCTTACGAATCCCCATCTTTCCTTCCGCCACATTTCATAGCGGAAACGTATCCGGTATTAGCCCGTCTTTCGACAGGTTATCCCGAACCCTAGGGCAGGTTTCCCACGTGTTACTCACCCTTTCGCCACTAAGCTTCGAAAAAGCTAAAGCTCCGTTCGACTTGCATGCCTAATCCACGCCGCCAGCGTTCGTTCTGAGCCAGGATCAAACTCTCCGTAGAAAGTGGTTGATCCTTATCCGTTGCCGTTAGGCAGCAGATGCTCAAATCGTACGATCGGCTCCGCACATCAATTGAGAAAGAACAGATTTACGCTTTTATCTTTATCCAAAAGCGCAAATTTTCAAAAAAAAGGTAGCGAAGACAGACCTCCCTAATGACAGAGGTCTTCTTAGGAAAATTTTCAAATTGAGTTGCGCTTCAAACTACAAGCGCTGAGATGAATGCGACTGACGTATTTGATCGACTTCAAATCCCTTTTTCTAAAGAGGTCGTGATTATAGGAAAGAGGCTAGCGTGTGTCAAGCTTTTATTCTACAGCTTTTATTCTACAGTCACGGATTTGGCCAAATTACGGGGTTGATCCACATCCCTCCCGTTTAAAACCGCTACCTTATAGGCAAAAAGCTGTAGGGGAATGGCACTTAGCATGGGGGAGAAAATCTCAAGAGATTGAGGAATTCGAAAGGTGTAGCGGGAAAGCTTATCTATAGTTACATCCCCCTTGGCTGCGACACTAATGATGATCCCCTTTCGGGCCCTGATTTCCTCAATATTACTCATCATCTTCTCATAGGTCTTTGACCCTTGAAGGCAAATGCAGATAACCGGCTGATTGGAATCAATGAGCGCGATAGGACCGTGTTTCATCTCTCCCGCCGGATAGCCATGCGCATGAGCGTAGGTGATTTCTTTTAATTTCAAAGCGCCTTCGAGGGCGTTTGGAAAATTATAGCCGCGCCCAAGGTACAGGAAATTTTTCTTCTTATAGAGATCCTTGGCGCATCGCGTCACCGAGGGTTCTTCCTTAAGAGCTTCTGTGATCTGGCGCGGGAGTTTTAAAATGGCCTTTAGTAAATTTTTTATTTCGAAGGGTTTGAGTTTTGTTTTGGGATGCAGGCCGGCAAGATAAAGAGAAAACAGTGTGATGATCGTAAGCTGCGCAAGATAAGCCTTCGTGGAAGCGACTCCGATTTCGGGTCCAGCATGCGTGTAAATCACATTATCAGCTTCGCGGGCAATCGTGCTTCCTACGACGTTCACAATGGCAAGCGTCAATGCCCCTTTCGCCTTGGCTTCACGCAAGGCGGCCAGGGTATCCGCCGTTTCACCGGATTGAGTAATCAGAATCACGAGGTCATCGCGATCTACCGCCGGATCCTCGTAACGAAACTCGCTAGAAACAGTCGCTTCGACCGGGAGATGAACGCAGGCGCCTAGCATGTAATTCCCCACGAGCCCCGCATGATAGGCTGTCCCGCAGCTAACGAAGTGAATCTTTTTGACCCGTTTGAGCCGGCTTTTGTGCTTCGACTGGATACTGTCAAAAAAAACTCCGCCGTTTCGAAGTCGCATATTTAAAATGGAACGTACCACTTCCGGCTGCTCATAAATTTCTTTGAGCATAAAGTGGGGGTAGCGGGACTTCGCGGCCTCCGCGGTACTCCACCGAATCATCATAGGCTTGCGGTGAATACGGACACCGGTCCCGAGTGAAAAAATATCCACCCGGTTGCGCGTAATGACGGCATATTCATCGTCTTCCAGGTAAAGGACACGACGCGTAAAGGGAAGAAGGGCGGGGGCATCGCTTGCCACAAAATTCTCGCCTTTCCCGACCCCGATGACAAGGGGATTGGAACGTTTAAAAACGAGGAGTTTGTCGGGTTCATCTTTGGCAATGGCCACGAAGGCAAAAAAACCTTGAAGACGGCTTACGGCTTTGCGAAAGGCCTCTATCAGATGGCCGGATCGATAATAGCTTCCGATCAAATTGGCGGCAACTTCGGTATCGGTCGCCGATGAAAATCGAAAGCCTTTGCGCTGGAGCTCGACTTTTAAAACCGCGTGATTCTCGACAATCCCGTTATGAACGAGGGCAATTTGATCTCTCGAATCCTTGTGGGGATGGGCATTGGATTTAGACGGCTCACCGTGTGTCGCCCAGCGGGTATGGCCGATCCCGATATTTGAGGAAAGTTTGAGACCGCGCAATTGACCACGGAGACGGGCGAGCTTCCCTTTTTCTTTCACCACCGTCAGGTCCGCAGCGCCGTGATTGAGGCAGGCAATCCCCGCAGAATCGTAGCCTCGATATTCAAGATGAGTGAGCCCTTCGATTAAAATCGGCACCGCTTGACGGGGTCCGACGTAACCTACAATCCCGCACATGAGAAACTCCCTTTCAATTTATGAATAAACAGGGATTATACCCGATAGAAGATATTTTGACAGCCTCTTTCGAATTCATTATCATGGTGTCCATGGGGCAACCATCTCCTGCCGATTCCCATCAACAAAAATACCAGAGAAAAAATTTTCTCATTAACAAATCTCTTCAATTCCGCTATCTTTTTTATATCGGCGGAACTCTTTTGATTGTTTCCGGCGTGATCGTAGCCAACCTCTATTTCGGCATTTGGGGAGGAGTGTTTGAAGCGTTCAGTGACAAGCGAGTACAAGATGATTTGCTCATGGCTTCGCGCCTTACCCAATATGAGGAGGCCCGTACCGCGGGCACAATACCCTCGAATGAGGCCTTGGGTTTTTTTAAACAAGCCCAAAAATTAAGCCAGCGGCAGCGTGAAATTTTTAAAGAGGTTCTCGATACCACAAACCGTAAACTTATTTCCAAATCCGTTCTCCTGATCGTCCTGATTGCCTGGGGAACGATTTATATTACTCATAAAATTGCCGGCCCCCTTTACCGATTCAATGCTCTCCTGAAGGAAATGCAACAAGGCAATTTTCGAACGAGGGTCCACTTGCGCCAATTTGATGAGGCGCAGTTTCTTGCGGACGATTTCAATGAAACGCTTGACAATCTCGATACCACCTTCGCCAAAATTAAAAACATCGTTCGCGAAAATCAAGACAACCCCCAACGTCTCATTTCGCGCTTAAACGATGAACTCTCCAAGATCAAAACGAGTGCGGATCACTAATCTTTTCCGCCTTTGCTGTCTTTTCGCTGTTGCGGTCTCTTTTCCGCTGCAGGCGGAAGCGCCTTCCCTCGCGCCGGAGGACTCCTCCCTTCTCAGCCAAATTGAAAAAGACAGTATTCAGTATTTTATCCGGATGTCGGATAAAACCACGGGGCTTACTCGCGACTCTTCGCGGCCCGGTTCCCCCGCTTCCATTGCCGCAACCGGCTTTTCGATGACCGTCTTTACCCTTGCAAGCGCCCGAGGATGGATTGAAGAAGCCTACGCAGAAAAATACCTTACCAAGACACTTAAAACTCTTCTCAAAAAAGCGGAGCACAAAAACGGTTTCCTTTACCACTTTCTGGACGTCCGTACCGCCCAACGGGTGTGGGATTCCGAGGCCTCCTCTATTGATACAGCGCTCCTTCTCGCAGGCGCCCTTTTCGCTGCCGGGCACCACCCTGGAACCGAAATTGAAAAAATGGCGTGGGAGCTTTACCGGCGGGTCAACTGGATCTGGATGATGAACGGCTCCTCGCTCGTCTGCATGGGCTGGAAACCAGAAACCGGGTTTCTCCCCTACTATTGGGATTCCTACAACGAGCTTATCATCCTCCAAGCCCTTGCCATCGGCTCCCCTTCCTACCCCATCCCGGAGGAGAGTTGGCAGGCGTGGTTTCGCAATGAAGAGGAATATAACGGAAAAAGGATCGTTTACTCACACACCGGAAGTCTTTTTACTTATCAATTTGCCCAGGCGTATATCGATTTTCGGTATCTTAATGACAGCGGAATTAATTATTCGGAAAACTCGCGGTTGGCCACGCTGGCAAATCGTGAGTACTCTCTTGAATCCCGAAACCAACATCAGGGTTACAGCGAAGATTCCTGGGGGCTTTCAGCCTCCGTAGGCCCCGGAGGTTATAAGGCCTACGGCGGCAAACCGGGCGAGGGGCTCCATGACGGAACGATCGCGCCTTACGCTGCCATCAGTTCCATTGTTTTTACTCCCGAGGAATCCTTGCGTGCCGTCCGTCATTTTTTTTCAACCCACAAAGAAAATCTTTATGGGGCCTTCGGTTTTAAGGATGCCTTCAATCTTGATAAGCAATGGTGGGCCTCCGAATACCTCGGCATCGATCAAGGCATTACGGTCTTGATGTTGGAAAATTTTTTAAATGATGGGTTTGTCTGGAAGAAATTTATGAGGTTACAACCCATTCAGGATTGGATTCGAATTTGCAAACTGAGTGCGCCGGCCTCGGCGCCTGAGTGAAGATTTATTCCGGCTTGAGAAAACGTGCGGCGATTCGAGCCGCGGCCTCGTCGATTTTATCGCGCGTCAGATAAGTCCCCTTTCGCAATTCTTCCTTGATTTCTTGAACCCTGCCCTGGTTGGGATCAGGTTCGTGGGGAACTAAGTTCGAAAATTTGCGGACCTCTTGCCATAAACGCTCATCTTCGGGATTTCGTATGGCGGGCTTTTCAATTTTTATTTTATGTGGGGGCTTATTCACCACGCTGCCTTCTAGGTTCATACATTCCTTGGCAGCTTTAAATCTCAACGAAACAAAAAAGACGTCTCCTGTGCTGCCGCTTTAATTATCGGCGCGCAGCGAAGAAACTTGATAGGAGGGCGTTGGCTCTAGGCCTCGAGCGTGATCTCTCCTGCTTTTTTCATGAGGTGAGAACGAAGTCTCGTAATCACCTTGGTGTGGATCTGGCAAACCCGTGATTCGGAAACGTCCAAAATCTCCCCTATTTCACGAAGCGTCAGGTTTTCGTAGTAATAGAGAACGATCACCAATTTTTCCTTTTCCGGAAGATCGTCAATGGCCCCGGCCAGAAGTTCCTTGACCTCCCCTTGATGGACGAAGTTAAACTGGTCCGTCACAAGCGAATCTTCAATCGTTTGCAGCCGTGAGATAGGTTTATTGCCATCATCATTCTGCCAGACTTCGTCCAGCGATAAAAAGGTCGTCGAGTTAAGGTCGCTATAGATGGAGTTGAGTTCTTCGGTGGACATCTTAAGGGCCTTGGCGACTTCCCCATCTGTCGCGAGTCGACCGTGTTTTTCTTCGAGCTCCTTGCATTTTTTATCAATCTCGCGGGCCTTCTTTCTGAGAAGCCGCGGCGCCCAATCAAGTTTTCTCAGTTCATCCATAATCGAACCCCGGACTCGGGATACGGCATAGGTTTCGAATTTATTTCCCTGGGATACATCGTATTTATTGATCGCATCAAAAAGCCCCAAGATCCCGTAACTTACCAGGTCATTAAATTCCACATTGGGGGGAAGACCGATCGCCACGCGCCCCGCCACATATTTCACCAGATACAAATATTTCTTCACAATCTCTTCGTGGAGGGCCTGGCTTTTCGTGCGCTTGTACTTCTTCCACATCTTGATTTCGTCCTCATGCATGTTGCACTCCTTTCAGTGATGACGCCTAGGTTTTTGCTTTGTCTTGGTCTTCTAAGATTTTTTTAATTTGAAAAAGGGTGTAGTTTTTGGATTGAAGAATTTTAATTTGCTCAAGACGGTCGAACACGTTTTCGTCATAAAGCCGATGGCCGGAAATGGTGCGGCGGGCCTCGAGGATGAGGCCGGCCAAGGTGTAGTTGTGAATGGTCTGACGTGAAAGCCCGGTGTACTGCATCACTTCGCCGATCTTAAAGAGTTTTTCTCTTTTCACGCGCCCTCATGTGTGCCGCAGTTTGATTTGCTTTTGGAGCTCAAGCGCCCTGTGATGACTCGGGTCAAGGAGGAGCATTTTTTCAACAGCCAAACGCGCTGCCCCCCACTGCTTCTTGGAAATCAGGTTTTCAGCTTGTTTTTCATATTGATCTATGCGAATTTGAATTTCGCCGTGCCATATCTGCTTAACAAGTAGGCTATCCGCCTTGCCTTCCTCCTGGGCACGGCTTTTGATTTCATCAATCAAACGGGACGCCTTTTGGTTATCCGGTTCATAGACAAATACTTTTTCTGCCGCAAAGAGCGCCTCGTCATATTGCTTCAAACGTAGCAGGGATTCGGCCCGCTCAAGCCACGTTGAAATTTCATTTCCCACTTCCGCCTGCGTAAATTCCTCAGGCGCCTTTTGTTCCACCACTTCCTTTTGACGCGCAATCTCGAGGTTGAGAATCTGCGCCATCAGCACTTGAGCCTCTGCATGCTTCGGATGGATCTGAAGAAATGCTGCCGTGACTTTTCGCGCCTGATAGAGTTCATCCTCCCTCACAAACCTCCTTGCCTCATTGAGAGAAAGCGCTCGACTACCCTGCCAGAATTGGCTGGCACAGCCTGCAAACATCGTAAGCGCTAGAACCATTAATATTGACTTCATTTTATGAATTATACTTTATATTTTATAAATTACATTTTGTAAAGGTTTACGGCACAAGTCAAGCTCTTTTTATACTTTTTTTATCATAAGCTAGCAATTGTGGTCTTTTCAGGCACGAGCACCATATCTTGTGCTTACGGCGGGAAGGCTTTAAGAATATTTTTTCTAGGTCGATAAAGAAGATTGCTTGGCCCTTAAACGTAAAAAGGGTAGCCGATGACGCTGATGTAAGGAGGGTGTAAGTGACCTACGAGAGGCTTTTCTATCTGAAATATAAGAAGGGAGTTTCGACCTACGAACTTGTCAGGCGATTTCCGGATCTCATCGATCGGGTGAGCGAGGTGGCACTTTTGGATGTACCTGAAGCCACGCTCAAATCCATTATCAAGG
>CAYJQR010000095.1:0-7047 GCA_964372345.1 uncultured Planctomycetia bacterium
TCTTCGTCAAAGTTCCCAACTGGTGGAAGCCTAAACAGCCCAATCGTCCTCAAGTTGGAATTCGTATCGGAGAAAAATCGCCTAGTACAATGGGTCTTGACGCCCTGATTGATTTTCAAATGTCCGTTGTTGTTGGCGACCAACAACTCGATGAAAAAGAAATTCAAGACCTTCTGAAACGAAGCGAAAATTTGGTCTTTTTTAAAGGTCAATGGGTGGAGATCGATCGGGATAAGCTCAGCGAGATTTTATCGAAATGGAAGACAGTCGCTCAATCGGTTAAGGAAGGAGGCGTTACTTTTGCAGAGGGCATGCGATGGCTTTCAGGTATCGAGAACACACAGACCCGCGAGGATACTCAAGGATCACAATCCTATACTCGTGTTATTTCAGGCAAGTGGCTCAAAGAAATGTTAGAATCCATGCGAGCGCCTGAGGCGAACCTAAAAATTGAACGGGTACTAAAAACAAATTTAAAAACCGAACTTCGTCCCTATCAAGCACAAGGAGTGGCCTGGCTCAATACGCTGAATCAAATGCGGCTGGGAGCCATTCTCGCCGACGACATGGGACTTGGGAAAACGATTCAGGTGCTTTCGCTTCTTTTGCTTAAACAGTCCCAAGCCAAAGGCAATCCCACGCTGCTCATTATTCCAGCATCGCTTATTGGAAACTGGAAACTGGAAATTGATCGTTTTGCTCCGTCGCTTAAATACTGGATCGCTCATCCTTCAGGGAATGGAACATCTCGTCCTTCTAACGTTGATTTTGATGTATGGATCACGACCTACGGATCGGTCGCAAGAATAGGGTGGTTACTCGATCAGAATTGGGATCTGATCATTGCCGATGAAGCTCAGGCGATAAAAAATCCGTCGGCCAAACAAACAAAAGCGATCAAAACGCTCAAAAGTAAACATAGGATTGTTCTTACCGGTACACCTGTCGAAAATCATTTGTCGGATCTATGGTCGCTCTTTGATTTCGTTTCACCTGGATTACTGGGTTCAGTCAAAGATTTTGAAGGATTCATTAAACGTAAGACTAAAAATAGTGAAAGCCCCTACGCCAGTTTGCGAATACTGGTGCGGCCGTATATTTTAAGGCGTTTAAAAACCGACAAGAATGTCATCAGCGACCTTCCGGATAAAATAGAGCTTAAGACCTATTGCGCGCTTTCCAAAGGGCAGGTTGTCCTTTATCAACAGTCGGTTGAGTCATTAGCAAAAGATATTAAAAATGCCGATGGGATCCAACGACGGGGAATCATTCTTTCTTACTTGATGCGGTTTAAACAGATCTGCAATCACCCCTCGCAGTTCGTCAAAGACGGAGAATTCTCAAGTTCCAATAGCGGAAAGTTTTTGCGTCTTAAAGAAATCTGTGAGATGATATCTGAAAAACAAGAAAAGGTTCTGGTTTTTACGCAGTTCAAAGAAATGACTGAACCCTTATCTGATTTTCTTCAATCCATTTTTGGTAAACGCGGCCTTGTCCTTCACGGCGGAACCTACGTCAAAAAGCGATCTGAAATAGTTGAATCCTTCCAAAAAGACAACGGACCTCCGTATTTTGTGTTGTCGCTTAAAGCGGGTGGGACGGGGCTTAATTTGACGGCCGCTTCTCATGTCATCCATTTTGATCGCTGGTGGAACCCTGCGGTTGAGAATCAGGCGACTGACCGGGCCTTTCGCATCGGACAGAAACGAAATGTTCTGGTGCACAAATTTATCTGTAAAGGTACTCTCGAAGAGAAAATCGATGCGCTTATTGAATCAAAGCAAACCCTGTCGAAGGAAATTCTTGAGGGTAGCGATAGCACATTGCTTACTGAATTGCCGAATGATGAGTTGTTAAAGATGGTTGCTCTTGATATAAATTCCGCGGTCAGTGAAAACTAATACACTCATGATAAGGAGGTATTATGTATGGTTGGGGATGGCGTCCCTATGTTTCGGTGGCTCAAAGACGAAGGAAGGCTCTAGAGTCTGTCGCTAAAATGCTAAAAAAAGGGGAGAAAGTCTTCCCGGTAAAGTTGGAAGGAAGAACTCTGGCGAAAACTTTCTGGGGTAAAGCTTGGTGCCATCATCTTGAATCTTTCAGCGACTATGAGAATCGTCTTCCCAGAGGCCGCTCCTATGTCCGTAACGGTTCAGTGGTTCACCTGGATGTCGCTAAAGGCAAGATTGACGCCCTGGTTCAAGGATCCTCGCTTTACAAAATTAAAATTGATATCAAATCTCTTGCTCCCAAAAAGTGGGCGTCCATTCGAAAGAATTGCTCTGGGAAAATTGATTCCATCATTGAATTATTGCAGGGCAAATTTTCTTCAGGGGTTATGACGATCATGACCAATAAACACCATGGCCTTTTCCCTAACCCTAAAGAGATTTCTCTTAACTGCTCGTGCCCTGATTGGGCTGACATGTGCAAGCATCTGGCGGCAGTTCTCTACGGAGTCGGCAGTCGTTTAGACCATGAGCCTGAACTTTTGTTCAAACTCAGAAAAGTCAATCATATGGAGTTAGTGAATAAAGCCAGCTTCAAAGCGCCCGTATCGCGATCTACGAAATCCCATGTTATTAAAGACCGAAATCTATCGGAGATATTTGGGATTGATATTGCTGCCAGCAAGAGGTAAGGTGGGACCCATTAGGAGGCTGGCTCCTTTTGATGGCTAAGGAGTCTGGTACTTTGTTATAAAGCTACCGAGACTTCCATTTCAGCTTAGGATATATCAACATATGAAGGTATTTCTCACGGGCGGGACAGGTTTTGTCGGGAAAGTTCTGACAAAGAAATTAGTCGAGGCAGGCCATCAGGTGACCTTGCTGGTTCGAAATACGGGGACTGTCCCTAATTTTTTTCAAGGCGACGTCCTCGATTTCACCTCCCTGAAAACCGGCCTCAAAAACCACGACGCGGTCATTCACCTCGTCGGAATCATCCGGGAGTTCCCCCGAAAGAAGATCACCTTTCAGCGACTCCATGTAGAGGCCACCGAGAATATCGTCAATGCCGCTAAACTCCACGGAATTAAGCGCTATCTCCACATGAGCGCTCAGGGAACCGGCCCTGACGCCCAATCCCGTTATCATCAAACCAAATTTCAAGCGGAAGAGATTGTACGCAACAGCAGTTTGGATTACACGATTTTCCGCCCGTCGGTCATCTTTGGAAAGGAAGATGAATTCGTCAATCTATTCGCCGGAATGATTCGGACATTTCCACTGGTCCCGGCAGTCGGTGGCGGCAAAAGCAGATTACAGCCGATTTCTGTCGAGGACGTTGCCAAAGGATTCATCCACGCCCTTTCGCTCCCGGAAACCATCGGCCAGACTTACGAACTGGGTGGCCCCCAATCCTACAACTTGAGCCAAATCCTCGACATCATCGCCAAAGCGCTCAATCGCAAGATCCTTAAAATCCCCGTCCCTGTCTGGTGGATGCGATTTTTGGCGACCCTATTCGATCAATTCCCGTGGTTTCCCCTGACGAGAGAACAACTGATCATGCTGGGAAAAGATAATGTCTGCGATCCGGCACTCTTTATCAAAACATTCTCGATTCAATTGACCCGCTTTGAGGAAGGAATCCGGGAATACCTTACTTCTCCAAAATAACCGCCGCCGGGCCGTCGTTTGGAGAGTGGGCCACTTGACAATCAGCAGCTATTATGCTATTTATCATGATAGACAGCAATAGAGTCACTGCTTAAAGCGGCGGCTATGGCGGCACTGAAATGCATTACTATAATCGTTTTATAGACTTACAGAAAGAAAGCGCTTCAAAAAACCTCTTTCTCTTTGGCCCCCGACAAACCGGGAAGACCCTTTTACTCAAGAAAACATTCCCTCACTCTCCCTTCTATAACTTGTTACTGGCCGATCTCTTTCTTAAAGTCAGCCAACGTCCTTCCATCATCCGGGAAGAACTTCTTGCGCAGGAGAAATTCTCCCAGCCAGTCATTATTGATGAGATTCAGAAATTACCCCTCTTGCTTGATGAGGTCCAGTATTTGATAGAAGAATATGGCTATCGTTTTATTCTAACCGGCAGCAGCGCTCGAAAACTGAAGCGCGGTGGAGCCAACTTGTTAGGAGGAAGAGCTAGGACTAAACATCTCTATCCCCTCGTCACCCGGGAAATCCCCGATTACGATTTGATCCGAATACTCAACTTTGGTTCGATCCCCTCCATTTACAACTCTTCTCAACCGGAAGAAGACCTCCAGGACTATGTAGGCAATTACCTTAAAGAAGAAATTCAAGCGGAGGGGCTGGTTAGGAAAATTGAGAATTTTTCGAGATTTCTTCAAGTGGCGGCGCTTGTTAACGCCGAATTGGTTAACTTCGCTTCGATTGCCAGTGATGCCCAGGTCCCGGCCCGAAGTGTCGCCGAATATTTTACCATTCTGCAGGACACACTGATCGGCACTCTGCTGGAACCGTTTACAAAATCAAAAAAACGAAAAGCAATCACCACAGCCAAATTTTATTTCTTTGATGTCGGAGTCTGTAATGTCCTGGCTGGGCGAAAAGGAATTAAACCTAAAACCGAACTGTTCGGGAAAGTACTAGAACATTTTATTTTCACCGAGCTAAAAGCGTTCTTGCACTACCGAAATGACCCGCGTCCACTATTCTTTTGGCGTTCGAAGTCAGGATATGAAGTAGACTTTTTGTTAGGTGACGAGGTTGCCATTGAAGTAAAAGGAACAGATAGCGCTGGGAAACGCCATTGTAACGGTCTTAAAGCCTTGGCAGAGGAAATAGAGTTAAAAAAGAAAATTATCGTTTCCATGGATTCTTCCCCCAGGAAAATGGGAGAGATCGAAATTTACCCGGTCAAAGTATTTCTGCAGCGGTTGTGGGAGGGATCTTTTTGATGGGTCAGGTAATTTATTTCTCCAGCATAACTGCCGCCGGGCCGTCGTTTTCGAGGGAGACGAACATCTGCTCTTGAAACCGCCCTTCCTGGACTTTGAGGTTGAGCCGGCGCAAGGCCTGGCAAAGGTAAATTGAGATACCACGAGTATCTCTCCACCGACTTGTTGAACGTCGAGATTCATCTTTCCATCGGAATCGTCGAAAATTCTTAGGTAGGATACCTTCTCGGCAAGATGCTGTGCGGTCTCGGCTTGTGATCGGATTGGGACACCCCCACAAAAACCAAAAGCCCGTGGCCGATCGAAGCAATTGTTTCGTTATTGATTTGAACGGAGGCGCGACGAACGCGCTGGATGAGGAGACGCATGTTATCTTCTTAAGCCCAACGTGATTCTATTCCCGAAGCGTCATCTCTTCACCACTGCCGATAGGGACTAACACACTTTCCAGTTTTGGATGGTTGCGGACAAAATGAAGATAATCCTTCATCCGGTCTTTGAACATGATGGCGTTATCGGCGATGATGAGAGTCCCCGGTTTAGTCTTGGGCAGGATCAGTTTTAAATACGACAGATATTCTTCTTTAGTAGCGTCGATAAAGACAAAATCAAAAGAGCCCTTCAATCGTCTCAAGGCCTTGTGGGCATCTCCATAGTGAATCGTAATAAACCGGCTCACTCCTGCTCTTTTAAAATTGGCCCGTGCCAGATTCACCTTGAGCGGATCTTGCTCGATCGTAAAAATCCTTCCCACGCCGTTAAGCCTGACCGCCTCTGCCAGCCATAAGGTCGAATAGCCGTTCGACATCCCGATTTCGAGGATCCGTTTAGCGCGGCTCACCTTGACCAATTGATGCAAAAACAAGCCGGTTTCTGGCGGGATATTCCACATCCCTCCGTGCTCTTTGGAGAAACGCTCGATATTTTTAAATACCTTTTGGAGATTTTTTCTCACGTTCAAGCTAAGCTTCCTTAACAGCCGCTAAAATTTCCTCGATATGGCCGTCCACTTTTACTCTAGGCCAAATGGCCGCGATTTTTCCCTGCGGATCAATCCAGCAGGTCGTCCGTTCAATCCCCCAATAACTCTTTCCCATAAAACTCTTCAGTTTGTAAACGCCGTACGCCTTGGCCGCTTCTTTATTCTCATCGGATAAGAGCGTAAACGGGAGCTTGTATTTCTGGCTGAATTTTTTGTGGGACTCTAGATTGTCAAAACTTACGCCCAGAATTACGGTGTTCTTTTTCTTAAACGTTTTGAGATTGTCCCTAAAATCGCACGCCTCTTTCGTGCAACCGGGGGTATCATCCTTTGGATAAAAATAGAGAATGACATTTTTCCCTTTAAGATCCTTTAGGGCAATATTTTTGCCTGTGCTGGATGGAAGATTAAAATCAGGCGCTTTGTCGCCGACTTTGAGAATGACTTCAGTTTCGGTTGGCATGAAAACCTCCTATTTTCAGCGTGCAGCGTTCAGCGGACAGTAAAACCTTAATTTCAGTTTTTCAGTATTTCTGAACGCTGTGCGCTGTGCGCTGACCGATGAGTGTTGCAATAATCTCTCTTAAGAATGCCGGTAAATCGTCCGGCTTACGAGAAGTGATGAGATTGCCATCTCGTACCACCTCACGATCCACAAATCTCGCTCCGGCATTCACCAGATCATCCTTAATCGCAATATAACTGGTCACCGTTCGCCCTTTGACGATCCCAGCCGAAGCCAGCATCCAACCGCCGTGACAGATCGAAGCGATCACTTTTCCTGATTTGTCCATCTGCCGGATAAAATCCACCAGTTTCTTTGAAATCCTTAGGCGGTCCGGCGCCCACCCGCCGGGAATCACGACCGCGTCGAAACTAGAAACCCTGGCCGCCTTCTCATCGGCATCCGCCTCAATAGGATAGCCGTATTTTCCTTTGTATGTCCTTTTCTGGGGACCGATGATCATCACTTTAGCCCCCTCTTCCCGGAGCCGGAGAATCGGATACCAGACTTCAAGGTCTTGGTAGAAATCTTCGACTAGAAGAACAATCTTTTTTCCCCGCAGTTTCATGGTTATAGGGTATGTTATCATATTAATAGCAGCTCAAGCAAACTACCTTATTATGTCTCTCTCTCTTGAACAGCTTCTCCATTCCAAAGCCGCCGAACTTGGCT
>CAYJQR010000096.1:0-6990 GCA_964372345.1 uncultured Planctomycetia bacterium
CACCGGGAAATCTATCAAGGGATACAAAGGAAAATATTCGATCCAGCCAACCCGCTTAAAGATCTATTACGGAATTACGTTAATGGCAGAAATGAACTCACCGTCGTAGAGACTTCCCTCTGAAACCACCGTTTGTAAAAAATAGGGACCAGGTCCCTATTTTTTATAGCAATAACCTATATCTGTACTCGATAGCTGGAGACCTAGGTTTTTACTAGTCCCCTAGCAATGTACTGCTTGATGAGCGACTGATAGGGGACGTTTAGTTCGTTTGCTTGTTCCTTGAGGCGCAAAAGCATCGGTGTAGGTAAACGGATTGAGATGGATCTGGAGGATGGTTTAAGATTAGGAAAGGAAACAGATTGAAAATCTGTAGACTCAAAATAATCGGCTAAGTCCACCTTTGCCCAAAAGTCACGTTCTTCATCCTCATCTTTGAACACAGGAATTTTAAGTGATTTTTTCATGTAAGAATCCCTCGCTCTTTCTTGTTTAAGTCTCGAGCTGAAATCACCCTAATTTTGTCCTTTCTGATTGCAAAAACCACAAATAAGGCTCTCTTCTGTCTCGTGAATCCTACAAGGATATATCGCGTTTCTTTATCTCCTTCATACAATGCCTGATTTAGAATGCGTTTATGCGGATCGAAGAAGACTTCTTCGCATTCTTCATTGGTAACGTGATGTTTGATAAAATTTTTATCTTTGTTACCCGCATCCCAGTCGAAAATAATAGACCCTTTAAATAATTCCACCCTTCCTCCTACTATTAAGTGTATATGCCATTTTATACAATGTCAAGCGTTTTTAATCCTCCATCCTTTTCAATACCTTACAACAATTACTCCACATTGGTTCCATGAAGAGAGGATGGAGTTTTCGAGATTCTTTGGAAATGGGTACGACCCCCCTGACTTTTTTTGAGATTTGCTAATCCGTCAAAGATGCCCTCAACCAAACTCTATCTTCCGTAAATTTACCGGATTAGAGATTTAAGTTCCGATTCAGAGAACCGCTGACGCAGTTTGTCCCCCTGATGACCTCCCTTGGCTAAGTTATTACCGTTTTTATGCATAATAGGGGGGGTCCCAAGTCTAGGTTTCCCCCCTGTAACTCACCCATTCCCAGAGGAGAAGCAGATTTTTCTTGGGTTTTTATGCAGAGTGTCTATAATACTTTATTGAAAGGGGTGAGTATGAATCCCAGGATTTTTACCAAGGAGGAAGCGAAAGCTCTGTTGCCACAGGTTTCATCGGCGCTGGTTCAACTTCAGGAAAAGAAACGGCAAATCGATTTAAAACAAGTCGAGATTGATTTGATCGAAATCGTGAACGTCGGTTCCGCTCCCGTGGCGGCAGGAAACCGGCAAAAGATGGATGAAAGAATGAGCGATCTCAACCGGCTCGTCAGTGGATATACCGAACTTTTTGAAGAGATCGAGAGCTGGGGACCGGTCGTCAAGGATGTGGATCAAGGGTTGATTGATTTCTACCATGTTAAAGATCAGCAGTTGGTTTTTCTCTGTTGGAAACAAGGAGAATCCCAGATTGAGCACTGGCATGATCTGGAAGGCGGTTTTCAAGGACGACGGGCTTTGTGAAAGAGAGTGGCATTGTTTATCTGACTAAAAAGGTGGAATTCTCAGCCAGTCACCGGTACTACCAGCCTAAACTGAGTGTCGCGCGAAATAAGCGTCTTTTCGGCAAGTGTTTCTGGCCTCATGGCCACGGGCATAACTATACTTTGGAGGTAACGATCCAGGGTCCGGTGGATCCGGTCACCGGCATGGTCATGAATATCAAGGAACTGAAACGGATTCTGTGCCAAGTCGTCGAGAAGTTCGATCATCGTTTCCTCAATTTGGATCTGCCGGAGTTTAGAAAAATAGTTCCGACGACTGAAAATATCGCTTGTGTCATCTGGCGGATGATCCGGAAACGCCACCCGAAAATTCCATTGTCGCGAATCCGCCTCTGGGAGGGGAGCGGACTCTATGTCGAATACCACGGCGTTTAACACAGTCTTATTGACCCGGCGGTATCAATTCTGCTGCAGCCACCGCTTGCACAGCGCGCGATTGTCGGCCAGGAAAAATCAGGAGCTTTATCAAGAGTGCAATAACCGCTTTGGACATGGTCATGACTACGTTTTGGAAGTCACGTTTAAAGGGAAGGTGGATCCCATCACCGGGATGGGGGTTGGGTTGGCCGCTATGGACAGAGTGATCCATCGGGAGGTCGTGGAGCGTTATGACCACAAACATTTGAATTATGATGTGGAGGATTTTAAAGGGTTGGTTCCAACGGGTGAAAATATCCTGAGGGTCATCTGGAAGAGGCTCAGTGAAAAAGTTCCCGCGCGAAAAATTAACAGACTAAAACTGATAGAAACAAGCAATAATTATTTTGAATACTACGGCTAAAGTTTTTTTATCAATCTTATTATTTCTCTTAACGGGTATTTTGGCCGCCGGGTTTTACGAATATCCCTATTGGAACACGGCGCCGTTTGTCTCTCCGGTTTCCTATGACGGCGAGCTTCCGATCCGGTCCGACGGTTACGGGAGCGGGGAATTTGGGAGCCGCCGCTCCGGGGGAAGAAAACACCGCGGGATCGATCTGGCGGGGGAAATCGGAGCGCCGGTTTACGCGGTGCGGAGCGGACGAGTGGTTAAAGCGGATTACCACCCCGGTTACGGTAACTTTATTATCATTGACCATGGCAGGGAGCAGGAAAGTCTCTACGCCCACCTCAAGGGAAAGGAAGTCAGTCGTGGCGAGAGAGTGCGTCAGGGGGAAAAAATAGGGATCCTCGGCAAAACCGGGAACGCCCGCTGGCGCGCGATCCTGCCTCATCTGCATTTCGAATGGATTGATCACGGCAATCCGCAGGATCCAACATCTTTAATTCAAAAATCTAAGATAAAACGTCAATGACAAATGTCAAAGCACAAATGACAGTCATAAGTCGTACGTCATACGTCGTAAGTTGTACGACGTACCACTTACGACGTACGACTTACCACGTACAACGGTAGAGAATTTTGGCATTTGTGATTTGGATTTATTTTGTCATTTGAATTTTGGATTTTGTCATTAGCGTTGTTATTTAAGGAGATCATTTTGGGTTTCTCTTGTGGGATTGTCGGCCTTCCTAACGTCGGTAAATCGTCTCTTTTTAACGCCCTCACGGCCAGTCATGTTCCTGCCGAGAATTTTCCCTTCTGCACAAGAGACAAGAATGTGGGAATTGTTTCCGTCCCGGACGAACGCCTCCAGCAAATCGCGCGGTTAGCTCCCCGCGAGAAGCTAATCCCAACCACGATGGAATTCGTGGATATCGCCGGCTTAGTCAAAGGAGCCAGCAAAGGGGAGGGGCTGGGGAATCAATTCCTGGCGCATATCGCCGAAGTGGACGCGATCGCCCATGTCGTTCGCTGCTTTGATCAGTCCGACGTCGTTCACGTTTATGGAGAAGTGGATCCAGTTCGTGATATAGAGGTGGTTGAAACGGAATTAATGCTTCGGGATTTAGATCTTCTACAGAAATGGCTCTCCAAAAATGAAAAAGGGGCCAAAACCGGAAGCGATAAGAAGTTGAAGGAATCCGTCTCTCTGGTCACGAAATGGGTGGAGTCACTGAACCAAGGGATTTTGCTCAGCAAAGTTTCTCTTTCTCACGAAGAAACTCTTTTAGTAGGAGAGCTTCGTTTAGGAGTCATCACGATAAAACCAGTTCTTTATGTGGCAAATATCTCAGAAGCTGATCTAAAAGCCCCATCGCTAACCTTAACAGAATTCGAAAAGTGGTGCCGCAATCGAGGGGTATTAATGGTCAAAATTTCAAGCCGGGTGGAAGCAGAGCTGAGCGAATTCTCCAAGGAGGAACAGAACGATTTCATGAAGGAACTGGGGATGCCCTGTTCTGGTTTAGTTCAACTCATCCAACGCGGCTACGAACTTTTGGGGTTGATCACGTTCTTTACGATTGGGGATAAAGAAATCCGCGCTTGGACTGTCCCGAGAGGAAGCGACGCTCCGCGGGCCGCTGGTAAGATTCATACCGATTTCGAACGGGGCTTTATCGCGGCCGAGACAATCGCTTTTAATGATTTTGTCCATTGCGGGGGAGAGCAGGGGGTTCGGGAACAGGGAAAGCTTCGTCTAGAGGGAAAGAACTATGCCGTTCAAGACGGTGATATCATCAAGTTTCGTTTTAGCGTATAAATTATGCTACAATAAACAACATACTATGGATAAATTTGTTAGACGTATGGTCTTTGGTTTTTGGTCTTTGGTCTTTTTAATATTGATAGGGTGCGGCCAACAGTACAAAACGCAGAATACTGCTCAAAATGAAGTGGTCGTGGCTTCAACTCCGATCACGGCGCCAACGGCTCCGGCACAACCCCTCCCCAAACCGACAGAGCTGACTCCATCGAAAAGATCATGGATCAGCACTCCGATGGAAAGAATCGCCAGAAACAAAACCATCCAGCTGGCGCTAAAGAACGCCAATTTCTATTCTGGGGAAATTGACGGGAAGATCGGCCCCAGGACCAAAGAGGCCGTTAAAAAGTTTCAGATGTCGAAAAATTTAACCGCGGACGGAATCGTTGGAGCCAAAACATGGGCGGAGCTGAAATCCTATCTGCCGCAGGAACAAAATGAATAGGTCTCCTAATCCTGTGGAAAATCATGAACAACCGAAACGCTGGCAGCGTTTGAGACGCTATTTTGTCGCTGGAGTCGTTACCCTCGTCCCCGTGTGGCTGACAGGGGCGATTTTAGTGGCGCTGTTTAATTTCGCGGACGGCCTTCTGGGAAAATATATCAATAGCTACTTATTGAAAACCCACGGTTTTACCGTTCCGGGGCTTGGGCTATTGCTCACCTTCTTACTGCTTCTGCTGACGGGATTCGCGACTTCCAATTTTATCGGCCGTAAAATGTTTCCCTTCGTTGAACGCGCTTTCTCCAAACTTCCCATCATCCGTCAGGTCTATCCTTCGATCCGCCAGATTGTGGATTTCTTTTTTTCCAAAGAGAGAAAAATCGCTTTCCGAAAAGTAGTTCTCGCTGAATATCCTTCGCCGGGGCTTTGGAGCATTGGTTTTGTGACCCATGAAAAACCGGGGCATATGATCCGCAAGTTAGGCAAAGAAGTCTATTGCGTCCTGATCTCCACGCCGCCGTCTCCCTTTAGTGGTCCGCTGATTTTCCTCCCAAAAGAAAAAGTGATCTTTCTGGATCTGACGATTGAGCAGGGGGTCAAATTAGTGGTCTCCGGCGGGGTATTGACGCCCGACGAATGATTCTAAGACAGAAGCTCTTTGCGAATCAGTGGAATCGGCAGGGAACTTGCCTGCAGGAATTTCTCGTGGAATTCATAGAGTGAAAAATCCGTCCCCTTCTTTCTCTGATATTCTTCCCGCAATTTCAAGATTTCCAGCTTGCCCATCAGATAGCAAAGGGGCTGGGTAGGGCTCATCGTATACCGTTTCACTTCAGCGGCGGCGTTGGCCGGTTCAAGAAAGGCCTCCTTCACCAGAAATTGTACCGCTTCGGTAATTGTCATCCCTTGAGTATGAAGTCCTACGTCAACGAGGACACGGCAGGCCCTCCAAAGGGCGTCCCGTAAGAAGAAAAGCCGCGACGCCGCGTCCTGATAAAACCCCTGCTCGTTCATGAGATGTTCGCAATAGTGAGCCCATCCTTCGCAGGTCATCGTGTTGGAACTGGCTTTGCGGAAGAGCGATTCCAGTTGATTCGTGTAGCTGAGCTGGAGATGATGGCCGGGGTAGGATTCGTGAGCTGTCGTTACCGGAATACCGGCCAGACAATGTCCCTGGAGTTGCTGCTGTTGTTCCTGCCGGCTGGCTGATTCTGAGATGGGCGTTACCCAGAAGAATCCTTTTTGAACGGGATCAAAAGGGGCCGAAGAAATGTAAGCGGCGTAGGGGGTAGTTGGTCGTTCAAATTCAGGAGTCGGGACTACCTCCAGAGTTTCTCCTTTGACAAGAGGAGCCAGATTATTTTTTAGAACCCATTCTCTGGCTCTGGCCACTTCGGATTGGTAGTGGTTGACGACTTTATCCGGGAGCGGAGATTGTTCTTTTAATTTCGAGAAGAGAGAAACCATGTCATCTTTTAGCCCCGAACTCTCCCGTAACTTTTCGATCTCCGTTCGAATTTGAACAATGGAATTTTTCGCTTGTTCAATGATCTGCCGGCAGGAGACGTCCATCTCAAAATCTGCTTTCATTTTTTCAAGGAAGAGTTCTTCTCCCACCGCGAAAGGGGCTTTGGCGGTATCCTTCATAACTTCCAGAAAAGCCAGGAAAGCTTCAAAACTGAGATTGGCTTCTTTCAGGGCTGTTTCAAATTCGGATGATAACTCAGGAACTTTTTGCGCCAGGGATGGAATCAATTGGTTGATAAAAATTTTGCCGTTCAGCAGAATTTCAATTCCGATGTCAATGTAAATCGGAGAGGCGCGCTGGATGTGGCAGGACCCTTCTTTAAAAAGGCGCGGGAATTCTTTTAACCGTCCCAGCGCCTTCCTAGACCGCTCGGGGAGAGGGGCAAAATCGCGGATCAAAAGAAGTAAAACCCCATAGAGAGCGGAGTCCAGATAGAGGGAGGGGAGCCTCTTGTGCCACTGGAATTGTTCGATGTCCAGGAGTTCGGAACGAATATTCCCCAGCAAAGCCTGATAATCTAACCGCTCCGAAAGAGAGAGCGCCGCGGGAGGGATTTCCTGACAAAGCTGTCGCTCAAACTTTTTCAGCCACTGGCCTCGTTCCTTTAGAGAAACATCAGTCAAAGAAGGGAGGCGGTCATCCCACTGGTGAACGCCGGCGCTGGTGGCTGTCACAGGATTGCTTTTCCAGAGTTCCTCAAAATATTCTTGAACTCGTTTGCGAAAAGGCTCAGAATTTTGCATTAGAGACGCAATTATAATGGATTTGGAAGCGCTCTGTAAAGTCCTA
>CAYJQR010000097.1:0-6965 GCA_964372345.1 uncultured Planctomycetia bacterium
TCAATTTCAAGCCGATGTCAAGAGGTTATATTAATGAATCCACGGCTGAATAGTTGAATAATCGAGGAAAAACGAGATGAGATCACAAAATCGTGGCAAGAGTACTTTAGAGGTTGAGATTCAGGAGATTTCTAAGCATGGTATTTGGCTCTATGCAAAAGGCAGGGAGTATTTTTTGCCTTTCACGGAATATCCGTGGTTTAAAGGCGCCAAATCCTCAGAAATCCAGTAAGTAAAACTACCGCAGGAAAACCATCTCTATTGGCCTAATCTGGATATTGATCTTGAGTTAGAATCCCTGAAATATCCAGAGAAATACCCATTAATTTACAAAGCGGCATAAATTCGCCTAACCACTCATTCCGCCGGAGGCGCATCCGCCTCTTCAGCCCTCGCCAGAGGCGAGTTCACCTTTGGCGAAAAAGGCTGATCAGCCTCTGGCTGAGGCGGAGAGGCGGACAGACAATTCGGGCGTTAGTGTGGTAAAATATCCCTGCTATTCCTATGATCCCACCACCTCTCTTACAGTCCGCAGGACTTTACAATCTGTTAAAGACAGATTGTCGACACCCCCTACTGACGGTACATTTAAGTGAAGTATGGGATGTCGAAAGAGAGGTGGTGGGATGAACACCGACACGATCACCCCCATGATGCAACAGTATTTGAGCGTGAAGAAGGAAAATAGCAATGCTGTTATTTTCTTCCGCCTCGGGGATTTTTACGAAACTTTCTTTGACGACGCCGTCCTCGCTTCAAAAATTCTGGAAATCACCTTAACTTCCCGCGAAGCCGGCAAGGGAAACAAAGTTCCGATGGCCGGGATTCCTTACCACGCGGCTGATTCTTATATTGCGCGCTTGATTAAAGCGGGGCACCGGGTGGCCATCTGCGAACAGATGGAGGATCCAAGAAAGGCCAAGGGGTTGGTCAAGCGGGAAGTGACGCGGATTATCACTCCGGGGACAGCGCTGGATGGGAATTTGCTGACGGCAAAAGAGAATCGATACCTTGCGGCGGTTTGTTTTCAGGGGACAGGGGACAGGGAACAGCGTTCAGAAGAAAAGAAACTCGAAACCCGAAACTCGAGACCCGAGACTTCCTTGGGGTTATCCTATCTGGACCTTTCAACGGGGGAATTCGTTGTTTTTGAAACAGATGATCTTCAGGAATTTTTGGCACAGTTGATGCGTGTTCATCCGACCGAAATTCTCATTCAAGAAGATGAACCGGTGCCAATTTGGTTATCAGAGGCCGTCGGCCAAATTTCAGCGATGATGACCAAACAACCGGGATGGGTTTTTGGAAGAGACAGAGCTTTCCAACTACTGACAAATTATTTCCATGTCAATTCACTGGAAGGATTTGGCTGTCAGGACCTTTCTGTTGGGTTAGGAAGCGCCGGAGCGATTCTCCATTATATCCAGGAAATCCAACCCGACGGCGCGATTCATTTACGTAAACTCCGCCACTTTCGGACCGAGAAAACGATGGTGTTAGATCCCGCGACCCAGAGAAACCTAGAGCTGGTGCGGACTCTCAAAGGGGAACAAGGGGATGGGAGTCTCTTGTCGGTTCTCGATGAAACGGTAACCTCGATGGGAGGACGGTTATTACG
Source organism: uncultured Planctomycetia bacterium (assembly GCA_964372345.1). Classification (GTDB taxonomy): domain Bacteria; phylum Omnitrophota; class Gorgyraeia; order JACOVV01; family JACOVV01; genus JACOVV01. The sequence continues at coordinate 1,619 of CAYJQR010000097.1, forward strand.
TCAGTGGATCACCCAACCGTTGCTGGACGTTGAAGAAATCGTCCTTCGCCATGAAGCGGTCGAAGAGTTGGCCAAAAACAGCAGTCTCTTAGGACGAATCCGCGAACTCCTTCAACCGGTAGGAGACTTGGAACGCCAATTGGGGCGGTTGAGCTGCGGCGCCGGGAACGCGCGCGATTTATTGGGACTGAATCAATCCCTCAAACAAATTCCAAAAATTAGAACGGCCTTGGAAGCGGCGCAGTCCACACTCCTCATGGAGGTCAAGCTCAATTTAGCGGATCTTACCGGGCTCACCGAGTTTTTGGATCGTTCGATCCATCTCGATCCCCCGATTACTTTACGGGATGGGCGGTTAATTAAATCCGGTTATCACGCGGAGCTTGATGAACTTCGTTCAATCACCGAACATGGAAAAGAATGGATCGCCCGCTTAGAACAGGAAGAAGTAAAAAAAACCGGTATCACCAGCCTCAAAATTCGATATAACCGCGTGTTTGGTTACTACATCGAAGTCACCAATGCTAATTTGAAGCATGTGCCGGACTATTTTATCCGCAAGCAGACATTGGCCAACGCGGAACGGTTCATCACTCCTGAACTTAAAGAGTGGGAAGCGAAAGTCCTTGGGGCTGAAGAGAGGATTTTAGAATTAGAATATGAAATCTTCCAACAAGTTCGAGGCGAAGCGCTGAAAGAAACGGGAAAAATTCAGCAAAGCGCCCAGGCGGTTGCTCTGGTGGACACGCTTGCGAGTTTATCGTGGGTCGCGGTAAAAAATCATTATGTCCGTCCTGAGGTCAACCAGGGGGGCATTATTGAGATTGTGGATGGGCGTCATCCGGTGATTGAACAACTTCTCATGGGGGAACGGTTTGTTCCAAACGACCTTCTGCTCGACGACCAAGATCAACAGATTTTAATAATCACCGGCCCCAACATGGCCGGCAAATCCACTTATATTCGCCAGGCTGCCCTCATCGTTTTGATGGCCCAGATGGGGAGCTTTATTCCGGCGAAAAAAGGGACGATCGGCGTCGTTGACCGGATTTTTACCCGCGTCGGAGCGCAGGACGAACTGACCCGTGGGCAGAGCACCTTCATGGTTGAGATGAACGAAACAGCCAATATTCTCAATAATGCCACTGAACGGAGCTTGCTCATTCTCGATGAAATCGGCCGCGGCACTTCGACCTTTGACGGTATCTCCATCGCCTGGGCGATCGCGGAATATCTCCACGACCATGTCAAAGCCAAAACCCTTTTCGCGACGCATTATCATGAGCTGACGGAGTTGGAGCTGGTCTATTCGCGGATCAAAAACTATCACGTCGAAGTCAAAGAGTGGGGAGAGCAGATTGTTTTCTTGAGGAAAATCGTTTCCGGCGGAACCGATAAGAGCTATGGAATTCATGTCGGGCGGCTGGCCGGACTGCCTGCGGAAGTCATTCAACGGGCAAAGAAAATTCTAATCGAATTGGAACAGGCGACGCTGACCTCCGAGGGGAAACCGAAATTGGTTGATCGCGCAAACGATGGGAGGGGTTCTTCAGAGCATCAGTGGAGTTTCTTCGACCCGCATTCCGAGCACTCCATCATGGAAGAAATCAAGAAAGCCGATGTGGATAAGATGAGCCCGTTAGAGGCGTTGAATTTTCTCGCCGGACTGAAGAAAAAAACAGCGGAGGAACAGCCATGAACCAAAAACAATTCTCGTTCGTTACGGCGGTAATTTTCTTAGCGATTTTTGTTCTTCACGCATTGCGCCTCTTTTTCTCATGGGAGGCAGTGATTGCGGGAAGGTTTATCCCGACTTGGATTAGCTGGACGGCCATTGTCATTAGCGGGTATCTGGCTTATACTGGTTTTAAACTAGGGAGGTAGTGTCACATGGCATTAGTCGAATCGGTCAAGATACCATTGGGGACTTTGATGCCGACATTTGAACTCAAAGATCCCTTTGGAAAGATTTATCAAAGTGATACCCTTTTCGGGAAAAAAGGATTGCTGGCCGCTTTCACCTGTAACCACTGTCCCTATGCTCAGGCCATTTGGCCGCGGCTCATCCGTTTATCGGAATATGCGAAGGGAGTGGGGATCGGCACGGTCGGGATTAATCCCAATATCCATCCTGATTATCCGGAGGACGCCCCCGGCAAGATGAAGGAGAAGATCAAAGAATGGGGGATTGCGTTTCCCTACTTAGTGGACGATACCCAGAAAGTCGCCGACGCCTTCAAGGCCCAGTGCACTCCAGATATTTATTTGTACAACGCGGCTCATCAATTGGTCTACCATGGCCGTCTTGATGACAATTGGAAGGAGGAGACGAAAGTAAAACGGCAGGAGCTTAAATCAGCCATTGAAAATCTCGCCTCGGGTAAACCTGTTTCATCCGATCAATACCCTTGTATGGGGTGCTCCATCAAGTGGCGATGACGGAAATCCTTTTTAGGGTTGACGGCGGAACGCGGGTTGGGATGGGGCACATCATGGAGATGCTGCATCTGTCGGAAGTGTTTCATCATGGCTACTCCGTCAAGCCCATTTTTGCCATCGCTAAGGATGGGACTGCCAGGCAGATGGTCCGGCAGAGGGGTGAAGAAACACTCGACCTGCCCGAAGAATCCGAAATCCAGTTCTTATCTCAAATAATTCAGAGGCGTGGAATCGGTAAGATCATTCTAAATCTGATGGAGATTTCGGAAGGGTATCTGGCCGCTCTTAAACAAACCGGGTTTTCTATCGTCAACCTCGTTGAAGGAACCAAGGACCCAATATCGGATTACGTCATTGATTTTGCTGAAAATCCGGAATGGATGATTCTGAATCCAGTTTTTTCTCGGATGGGGAAGAGAAAAGAGATCCATCCTGAAGTAGATACCCTTTTAGTCTGTTTTGGGGCGAGTGACCCATTCGGATTGACTCTTCGTGTCACCAGGCTTTTATGCGAACAACTGCCGGATAAAAAAGTCCACGTCATTACCGGGACTTCCTTTCGATATTGGAAGGAGCTGGAACAACTAAAATCGCGTTTTGCCAATATGTCACTTTTTCAGGATGTCTCTGTTGAGGAAGTCGCGGAGTTGATGCTGAACTCCTCCTTGGCAGTCACAGCGGGAGGAGATATGATGTATGAGTTAGTTGCCGTGGGAACTCCCGCTGTCGTATTATGCCCCTCACAAAGGCAGGTCACGGCAAGCGCTCTTTTCCAAAAAAGGGGGATGGTGCGTCGCGTCGGCCTTCATACCGATGTGGATGATTCGGTTGTTATTGATTCCATCAGAAAACTCCAGGATGATTTTAAAGCAAGAAGAGAAATGAGCCAGAGGGGAAGGGAACTGATGGACGGGAATGGAGGAGTCAAAGTCGCGAAGATGATCAGCCAGTTTTGGCGGTGCGGTGAGAACTTAAAAAAGGAGATAATCAGATGAATCAATTCTTAAGTCGCGTTCTAAGAGCGGCAAGGTTGGACGTGAATCTTTATGAGGAGGTAGAAGCCGATAAAACAACACTGAAACAGGCAATCTTGGTGGTGGTTCTTTCCAGTGTTGCGGCGGGGATTGGGGTAGGAGGTACCGGGGTCACCGGGAGGGTCATGGGGGCATTGTTCGCGCTCGTCGGCTGGTTTATCTGGGCGTATCTCACTTATTGGATCGGGACCAAGTTATTCGCCGAGCCTCAAACTCATTCCGACCATGGAGAACTTTTAAGGACTCTCGGATTTTCCAGCTCCCCCGGTTTGATCCGAATCCTAGGTGTCATCTCGCCGATCCGCGAAATCGTTTTCTTTGTTTCTTCGATCTGGATGCTGGTGGCGATGGTCATCGCTATTCGGCAGGCGCTGGATTACAAAAGCACCTGGCGGGCCATCGGAGTTTGCGGGGTGGGATGGATCGTTCAGATTTTGATTCTGGCCATTTTGTTAGGGATTGCCGGAAAGGGGGTTGGCGCGCTGTAAATTATTGTAAAATGCTTATATTAAATAAGTTATAATAAATATGGTATACTCTTTATTGATAGCATAAGATGGGCATTTTGAAAACGAAAAAGGAGGATTCTAATGAGACAAGAGACTGGGGGAGTACGTTTTGGGGTTCTCTGTCTTGCGGTGATTCTGGGGGTGATGTTTGTGTCGCCCGTTTTCGCCGAAGGCAATCCCGGTGACAAGCTGAAGAGGGGGGTTGAGAACACCTTCACGGGATGGCTGGAGATTCCGGACGGAGTCAAGGAAGCCAGTGAGCAAACCAATCCGTTTACGGCGCTCACCTATGGTTTGACGCAGGGAACCGGTGAAGCGGTTGAACGGACAGGCGTCGGCGCTTACGACATAGCGACATTCCTTATCCCGGATTACGACAAGCCTCACATGGATAAGGAACACGTGTTTTCCAAGTAACTTCTAGTTTTTATGCTGGCGGCCGCTCCTAATATCAAAGGAGCTCCGCCAGCATCTCGCCTTAGAAAAATCAAACAAGAAGATGTTTAGGGGCTTAACCAACCAGGAGCGGTGGATTTACCTAAAATTATTTCGAAAGGTCGTAAATCAGTAATGACCCATGACAAAACTCTTCACCGAAGGCGAATTGTTATTTGTTATTTTTTTGTCATTTAGATTAAAGAAAGCTTTTTAGGAATTTCAGGACTTCTTCGTGAGTGGCAATTCGACGGAAGAAAAGAGCGGGAGGATTTTTCCCTTCCAAGAAAAGAATTCGCCAATGGAGTCCGGCGCGGGCTTCCCAGACAGGGCCGTAACTAGTGACGCCTAATTTTTTGAGACCAAGTCCTAACGGGACGGTTTTCCCCTCGTAATGCCAAAGGATCCAAGTAACCGCTTTTTTGACAAGCGCCTTGTCTTGTTGAGAGAGTTTCTTGCCGGTTTTGATAAACTCATCGTCAAAGTAAACATTCATGAATTATTCCATGAGTTTATCAATCTCTTTGGCCGCTTCACCGCTCGAACGGAATTTGACTCCTTTTCCCCGATGATCTCTCTCAACAGTCTCTTTGGCAAATGCCTCTAGCGCTTCTTGCGGAAGGATCGGCTCTGGAGAAATGGGAATAATGCGAATTTCCCCTTTATCCGGTTTAACTTGGAAAAGCCGCTCAGAACCGACAGGAATTTGCTTTAAAACCTCCCTGGGGATGCTGATTTGATTCTTCACACTCATTCGGACGACATCCATGACCTGTTTCCTCCTACTTCATAAGGATACCATAAGTAAGAAACTCATTCAAGAGAAAACTTAGTAATCTTTACATAAATCTTAAAAACGGCTATTTCATTGTAGTTAAATAGTTTCTGCACGGAAACGATTTTTTGGCATCAAGAGGGGGATAGGGTGGG
>CAYJQR010000098.1:0-6649 GCA_964372345.1 uncultured Planctomycetia bacterium
TGGATAACCGTTTCTGTCTTGGCTTTCTCTTTTGCCAGCGTCGTTACCCAGACCCAATCAATGGTTTTGGTTTCCATCTTTTTATTGATTTGTCAAGGTAATGCTGGATAAGGAATTGGCAATATTTTATGGAATTGGTACTCGAGACTTGAATAAAGCGGTAACCATGCATTTAGACCGTTTCCCTGCTGATTTTATGTTTCAATTGAACAAGGAAGAATTTGAAGGCTCGATGTTCTAAACTGGAACATCAAATTGGGGTGGTACTCAATTAGCGCCGGATTGGGTTTCATCCGTGAAATAGGACGAGGCCGATTAAGTTTGCCGATAACGTTATTCCGTAGAGAATAAGGACTGATTTTCTGGGAGAGAAACCTCTGGAGAGAAACCAGTGGGAGAAGTGATCCTGTCCTCCCACGACGACGGATTTTCCGGTTTTGAGCCGTTGACAGCAGACAAACAGCATGTCGGATAACGGGACAAAGAACAGCAGAGCCAAGGTCGTCCATTCAATCCCAGGAACAGAAAATGGAGTTGACCCGTGGCTTCCCTCGGCTTCGCCGAGAGGCGAGCGCCCCGGGGCGAACGGAATAGCCCCTAAAAGGAACCCCAGCATTAAACTGCCGCAGTCTCCCATGAAAATTTTAGCCGGATAAAAGTTGTAGATCAGAAAACCGGCGGCCGCGCCTGCCAGGGCCAGTGACGGCGGGATGATTTCTGGTTTGTGATAAAGGAATCCATAAGAAACTAATCCAAAAGAAATAATGACCGTAACTCCTCCTGCCAGGCCGTCAATATTATCGAGAAGATTCATGGAGTTCATCATCAAGAGAGTGAGAAACAAAACGGCGGCAGGGGGGTGGGGCATGGCAAACCAAACAACCGCTAGTTGTCCCAGGAGCTTGATGAGGGGCTTTAAATGGATAAGATCGTCAATGAGTCCGAGCAAAAAAGAAAGTGTGGCTCCCGCCAGCAAGAATCGCCATGGGAACAACTCATGAGAGGTTAACAGCCATCCTGCCAGAAAAGAACCCCAAAGAGCGGCCCCTCCCAAAAGGGGAGTCGGTTTTTGGTGCCAGCCGCGGGGAGCAGGGTAAGCAATGAACCCAAAGCGCTTTGCTAAAAGGATCGAAAGAGGAGTCAATATTAGAGAAAGGGTTAAAGAAACTAGGAAAGGATGGTGTATCACTTTGAAAACACTCCACTCAGGATGAGCGAAACTGAGACACTACCTAGGAGAGCGATAACATGGACATTCATCAGCAGGTAAGAGTATAATAAAACCCCAACATAAATACAATGGCCTATAAAAACCTCAGGGAATTTATCTCAGAACTGGAAAAGCGGGGAGAGCTTAAACGCATCAGGATGGAAGTGGATCCCGAGCTTGAAATTACCGAGATCACCGATCGGATGACCAAAACAGAAGGGCCGGCGCTTCTGTTTGAACAGGTGAAGGGGTCCGCGATGCCGGTGGCGATCAATCTCTTCGGGACGCGGGAGCGGATGGCGATGGCGCTGGAAGTGAAATCGCTCGATGAAATCGCCGGACGGATTCGTTCGATGATTCCATCTCACGCGCCGGCCGGCATCATGGAAAAAATTTCCTACATTCCCAAATTGCTTGACTTGGGGAAATCGTTTCCGGTTAGAGTCAAAAAGGCCCCCTGTCAGGAAGTGATTGACCCAAATCCGTCGTTAGCGAAACTTCCGATCATGAAATGCTGGCCGGGCGACGCCGGGCGGTATATCACGTTCCCAGGAGTCGTCACCAAAGACGCGGAGACCGGCTCGTATAACCTGGGGGCTTACCGGATGCAAGTTTACGACGAGCGGACGACCGGAATGCATTGGCAGATTCACAAAGACGGCGCTCACCACTGGCATCAGTACAAGAAATTAAAGAAGAGAATGGAGGTCGCCGTGGTTTTAGGGGGGGATCCGGTGACGATGTATTCCGGGACGGCCCCTCTTCCCAGAAACGTGGGGGATGAGTATACCTTCGCTGGATTTATCCGCCGCGAGCCGGTGGCGCTGGTGAAATGCGCCACGTTAAGTTTGGAAGTGCCCGCGGAAGCGGAAATTATTCTGGAAGGATATGTGGATCCGGAAGAGACCCGAATCGAGGGGCCGTTCGGCGATCATACCGGTTTTTATTCCGCGCCGGAATCGTATCCCGTATTTCATATCACCTGTATCACACATCGTAAAGACGCGATCTATCCTTCGATTATCGTTGGAAAACCTCCGCAGGAAGACGCGTTTCTTGGAAAGGCGACGGAGCGGATTTTTCTGCCGCTGATTCAGACCCAGATTCCCGAAGTCGTGGATATGAACCTCCCGGTGGAAGGGGCGTTTCATAACTGCGCGATTGTTTCCATCAAGAAAGAGTTTCCTGGCCACGCCAAGAAAGTGATGCACGCCCTCTGGGGATTAGGGCTTTTGGCTCTCACGAAAATCGTGATTGTCGTCGAAGCGGAGGATTGCAACGTGCAGAATTTAACCGAGGCCGCATGGAAAATCTTCGGAAACATTGACCCAAAGAGGGATATTATTTTCAGCGAGGGGCCGGTGGATGCCTTGGATTACTCTTCCTGCTCTGGCTATGTCGGCAGTAAGATGGGGATTGACGCCACCCGCAAATGGCGGGAAGAGGGGATGCAGAGAGAATGGCCAACGGAGGCGAAGATGAGTGAAGAGATTAGAAAATTAGTAACGCAACGTTGGAAAGAGTACGGACTTTAGACAAGTATGTCATCCTGAGCGAAGCCCCCACAGTTTTGCTTTGCAAAACAAAGCAGTGGGGGCGAAGTCGAAGGATCTAATTTATGCCTAGGAATTTCAAAGTTCCTCAAACCTCCCCTCCCTTGATGGGAGGGGACTAAGGGGAGGGTGATGTTGTATGAATCACCCCTCACCCCAACCCTCTCCCACAAGGGGAGAGGGGAATTGGAATGATAAAAAGTTGTCGCCGTAGGCGACCTATGTTCGATTCTTCGACTCCTTCCCCAGCGCTTTTGTAAAGTGATGGGTCAGTCGCTCAGAATGACATAGAGGAAAAACAAAATAATGTGGGTATCTCGACTCAAGCAGTATTTTGAACTAGTCACATTCCAGCATACGATTTTTGCTCTTCCCTTTGCCTATATCGGAATGATTCTAGGGGCGCGCGCCATTCCCGCGTGGCCGGTATGGGGGTGGGTCACGATCGTGATGGTAGGGGCAAGGACTTTCGGAATGGGAATGAATCGTTTGATTGATCATCAGCTTGACGCGAAAAATCCACGGACAAAGAATCGCCCTCTTCCCGCGGGGCGCGTTTCCCGCGGCGAATGCTGGCGGCTCATTGGGGTCTCTGTCCTGTTGGTTGTCATCGGCTCCATGAACTTAAATAGAACGGCGCTGTTATTATCTCCTTTGATTCTGGCTGTGATGTGGCTTTATTCTTACTTAAAGCGTTTTACCTGGATGTCCCATTTCGTGCTGGGGGGAATTCTCGGTTCCGCGCCGCTTCTCGGATGGCTCGCGGCGGCCGGGACCATCGGCTGGCAGCCGGTCATGCTTGCTTTCGCGGTTTTATTCTGGGTGGCCGGTTTCGATATTCTCTACGCGACGCAGGATGTTGAATTCGACCGGAAAGAAGGGCTTTGGTCCATTCCCAGTTTAGTCGGGGTCCCAACGGCTCTGGTCATTTCCCGCGCCTGCCACATGGCGGCTTTTTTCATTTTGATCTTCCTGGGATGGATTCTTCATCTTGGAATCTGGTACTGGGGCGCGCTTCTGGTGGTGGGTCCCATTCTTTATTATCAGCACCGAATTGTTTCTCCAGATGATCTTAGCAGAGTGAACCGCGCATTCTTTGTGATGAACGGGTGGGTGAGCACAATCTTATTTTTCGCAGTATTACTGGAGGTTTCCCTTTGAGCGGCGGTATTCCTCAGTATTCCGTGGCGATTACAGGGGCGAGCGGGGTAGTCTATGGAATGCGGCTGGTCGAGGTCCTGCTTGAGAAGAAAATCCCTCTTTACCTGACCGTGAGCGCAGGCGGCGCCGTTGTGCTGAAGGAAGAAATGGATTTGGATTTAGGAAGAAGGGAATCGTGGGAAGATGGGTTAACAAAATATTTTGGGAGTTCCAGCAGAAGATTAATTCATTACTTGGATGAACGGGATTTGGCGGCGCCGATCTCCAGCGGCTCCCACAAAATCCGCGGGATGATTATTTGTCCGTGCAGTATGTCTACTTTGTCCGGCATTGCCTGCGGCAGTTCCTCGAATTTGATCGAGAGAGGGGCCGATGTTTCTCTTAAAGAAGGACGGAAACTGATTTTGGTCCCCAGGGAGACTCCGCTTTCCGCTATTCACTTAGAGAACATGCTCAAGCTGGCCCGGCTCGGGGTTCATATCGTTCCGGCCGCCCCTGGTTTCTACCACCGTCCGCAAAAAGTGGAGCAGATGGTGGATTTCATCGTGGGACGAGTGATGGACTTGTTAGGAGTAGAGCATAACTTATTTAAACGATGGAGACAATGATGACACGCAAAGTATAATTTATGAGACAACCATCCTTCTTGATCCCCGACATCCGCGAAATGCTCGTCCCTGAAAAACAGAAAGAACTTCAGGAGGCGTTGGAAGAGTTTCATCCGGTAGATATCGCCGAGATCGTGGTCGGGCTCACGCCGGAAGAGCAGGTCTCTTTCTTCCGGCTCCTGGCAAAAGAGCAGCAAATTGCCGTCTTTGAAGAGTTAGATCAGGAAGAACAATCCGTGCTTCTCTCCAGTCTCACCAAAGAACACTGCCACGAACTCCTCAACGATATGTCCACGGATAATCGCGTGGATCTCCTACAGGATCTTCCGGAAGAAATCGCCGGCCGTCTGCTGGGTTGTCTGAGCGAATCGGAACGGAAATTAACGGAAAAACTACTTAAGTATAAACCGAACACCGCCGGCGCTATTATGACGACGGAACTTGCCAGCGTCCGAGGCCACATGACGGCGGAGCAGTCGTTGCAGTTGATTCGTGATACGGCGTTATTAAAAGAAACGATTTACTATTTATACGTGACGGATGACCAGAATCACTTAATAGGGATTTTGTCCCTAAGAGACTTGGTCGTTGCCAAGCCGGAACAATTAATCCAGGATGTCGCTTCCCCCTACGTGATCAGCGTGACGGTGGACCAGGATCAGGAAGAGGTTGCCAAGGTGATGGGGAAATACGATTTTATCGCTGTCCCTGTGGTGGACGAAGAGGGGAAACTGCAGGGAATTATCACGATTGATGACGTGGTGGACGTCATGAGAAAAGAATCCACCGAGGATATCCACAAAATGGCCGCGATCATGCCGCACGAAGAAGAATATCTGGATGTTTCCCCATGGTCGATGGTACAAAAAAGAATCGGATGGCTGGTGGTTTTCTTGTTCTTGGAGATGATTACAGGGAATGTGTTGAGGAATTACCAAACTACGATTGACGCGGTGGTGGTTTTAGTGTTTTTTATCCCTCTCTTGATCGGCACTGGAGGGAACGCCGGAACGCAATCAGCGACTCTGATTATCCGGGGTCTGGCAACGGGAGAACTAAAACCAAACCGGATCTTCAAGGTTATCTGGAAGGAAGGTTTTGTGGGCCTTGTGATGGGATTGGCCTTGGGGTGCCTGGCCGGCCTTCGGACTTATTGGATATCCGGGGACATTCTCATTGCCGGCGCTGTCAGCTGTGCCATGGTTGTCACCCTGGTGATGGCTACCATTACCGGATCGCTCTTTCCCATCCTTCTCTACCGGTTGAAACTAGACCCTGCCGTCGCCGCGGGTCCCTTTATCGCCTCAATTGTGGACGTGACGGCGCTATTGATTTATTTTGAAATCGCCAGGGCAATCCTTCATCTATAAAATCACATTGGGTTTTTCGCCATGACAAAAGAGTCACAACAGCCGCAGCTCAGTTTCACGGGACATCTCGATGAATTGAGGACTCGTCTGATGATTTCGATCGGCGCCGTTGTCGCCGTCGCGGGTCTTGCTTATTTCTTTTCGGAAAAAATTCTTCAGATTCTACTCCAGCCGATCCAAACAACAGGAAGCCCCGTTTATTTTTTCTCACCGGCGGACGCTTTTATCATTAAAATTAAAATAGCCCTTTTCACCGGCTTCATCCTGGCTTCTCCGGCGATCATCAGCCAAATATGGCTTTTTGTGATCCCCGCTCTCTACGAGAAAGAGAAGAAGATGGTTCTTCCGTGGATCGCGGCGACCTCGCTTTTGTTTTTGGCGGGGATTTCGTTTTGTTTCTTTGGGGTCATTCCCGTCGCGTTAAAGTTTTTTATGGGGTTCCAGACTGATTTTCTAAAGCCGATGATCTCCGTCACCAGTTACGTTGATTTTTTATGGAACCTCTCCCTCGCTTTTGGCATTGCTTTTAACCTGCCGGTTGTCGTGATCATCTTGTCTTCCTTAGGAGTTGTCAAAGTAAAAACCCTCACTCAGTATCGAAAGCACGCCATCGTTCTTATTTTTATCGTCGCGGCGGTGATCACTCCCACGCCAGACATGGCGACTCAAACCTTGCTGGCGGTTCCGCTCATCTTTTTGTATGAACTGGGAATCCTCGGCGCCAGGGTGATGGGGTGGAGGAAGCGG
>CAYJQR010000099.1:0-6631 GCA_964372345.1 uncultured Planctomycetia bacterium
CGCATCTATTACTTTTGAGATTTCTTCTTCTTCTTTACGAATCCGTTGCAGAATCTCTTCCTCCCCCCCCAACTCTAATTGGATTTGGGTCCTTAACTTGCCCCAAGCCGATCGCAGTATTGAGCAGACAGAAAGAGCATCATCTACAACTTGATGAATTCTTGCTTCGTCTCCACTGGCGATAGCCTCCTCCACCCTTCTTGAGATAGATTTTAGTTGTTCTTGTATTTTTCCAGTAGACTGCGCTATCGCCGCAATCTGTCCTGAGATATAGGCTATTTTCTCTTCCTTGGATGCAGGAATCGAGAGATCAATTGTAGATGAGATCCTATCAAGAAGGCTATCTGTCGTTAAGTTCGCTGTCACCCGAGGGGCAAGGGCAGTATCCCTCGGTGAGTCCATCAGCGAAAATTTTTCCGACAGACTGGTGCTGGTAAAGACGATTAAAATAACCCAATGAATGATTCTGGCGCGATTAAATATCTTCATCTTATTGAAAGTAAAAGAGTTACTGAGTCAACGAGCTTGTACTGTCAGCGTATTGTCAGGGTAAGTATACCACACTTTTACAACTTGACAGGGGGGAGGCGGTACGTAGTTGTTTCTAATCCGTTTTAAGGAATACAAAGAACCGATTGTTCGCCTGTCCAGACTAATTTAAAATCGTCTAGGTTGAGCGTGAGAAGTCGCTCCACCTTTGCTTTTTGAGCCGACCTGGCTATCAGGGCGTCATAAATAATGCTTCCAGTAAGACCTCGCTCAGACATCTGTTTAATAACCACACTGTATTCCGAAGAAGAGAGACTTTCTATCTTCGCAAGCTTCTCGACATTTTCATGAATGAGTCTCCAGGCAGTTCCAGGTGAAATCCTGGGACTGAGAGGAATTGTTGTCAAAACAGCATAAAGTTCCGCCATCGTGTGACTGGATATGAAAAACTCGAACTTCTTCTCTTTAGCTCGTTTCAACCATGGTAAAGCACGAGAGTGCATTGGATGTGATTGAACCATCGCGGCAACAAGAACCGACGTATCAAAGAAGACCTTCATGGATTTGTCTTATCTTAAGAGACTGACTTAGATAGAACCCTTTTGGAACGTTCTCTGCGTTGTTCCTCTAGCGCTTTGATAATATCCCCTACAGTATTTCCCGTGAAGACCAACACGTTATCTTTAAGGACCACCTTGTCTTCTCCGTAGATAGGTTTTAACCGAATCTCTTCCTGGCATTCTTCGATTTGAAGTCTTATCCCAGGCCGTAATCCCAAATCCTCCCGAACCTGCCTAGGTATGACGATTCTCCCAAGTTTATCTAGTGTGGTTTCCATGGCTTTTCCCCTCTATTTGGAAGCATACCATGCCAAATACCAATTGTCAATGCTAAAATCAAGAACTACAAAACTATCGCATCCCCAACATTTTGTGTACTTGCGGTACAATGCGAACATCCTTGAGATAATCCTTCGCCCATTTCTGCCACTCGATGAGTGGCTCAATATTCACCCTTAACTCTCCAGAGGGAGCGGTTGCCGGCTGAAGAACCATTGGAATCGAATCCGAAATTTCACTCACTAGTTGAACCGCTCTCTGCCACTCCTCTAATCGGCTCATTTCAGTAATCACGACTTTAACGAAGACTTCTTTCCGCGCCGCGACTTTTAGAAACCGCCGATGCGCCTCCCAGTATTGTTGTCCCTGCAAGGCCGATGGAAGCTTTAGATCCATCGCGATAATATCAACCTGTTCGATCAATCCTACCAGGGCTTCCGCTAAAACTCCATTGGTCTCCAGGTAGGCGGTTGGAATCCATTCTTTGAGTCGAGGAATCAACTTTTTAAGAAAGGGTGTATAGACCAGTGGCTCTCCCCCTGTCAAAGAGAAAGAATGGAAGTAACGCGGGTGATATAGTTTTTTAACCTTTTCTAAGATTTCTTCCAATGTCTGTAACGGAACATCAGGAACATTAATCGGGGTATCGCAATACTCGCAAGAAAGATTACACTGGTTGAAGCGAATAAAAATCTGAGGAACCCCCACATAGATCCCTTCTCCTTGAATCGAGGCGAAAACCTCGGTGAGATCCGCTCTCTCGGAATTAACGGCTGGCAGCATAACTCAAATCTCGCGCCCCCGCCTCCTCAAACCCCTTCGCGCGGAGGCGACAGGAATCACATTCCCCGCAAGGAGTATCGTCTCCCTGATAACAAGACCAGGTCCATTCAAAAGGAACTCCCAGTTGGGTTCCGAGCCGGACAATTTCCGCCTTTGTTTTCTTGAGCAGCGGAGCAACGATTCGAACCGGGCTTCCCTCCGTGCCCATTTTAGTTCCTTGCTGAATGACTTTCTCAAACGCTTGAAAAAAATCTTCCCGGCAATCGGGATAACCAGACCAATCTAACTGGTTGGCGCCGATCACAATCGCTTCCGCCTTAATCGTTTCGGCCCAAGAGAGAGCAAAACTCAAAAAGAGAGTGTTTCTTGCCGGAACATAGGTCACAGGAATCCCAGAGGTCATTTCTTGAGAAGAACGCCCTTTGGGTAATTTTGTCCTTTTGTCGAGAAGAGCACTCCCTCCCCAGGGCAGTTCGCAATGAATGATAAAATAGGGAAGATTTTTATTTTTCGCGATTTTCTCAGCCGACTCAATTTCCCTGCGGTGTCTCTGCCCATAATCAAAGATCAAGCAATAAAGATGATACCCCTGGGCTTGAGCCCAGTAGAGCGCTGTCGTCGAATCCAACCCTCCGGAGAGGAGCACAACCGCCCTTTTTCTATTCTCCGTTTTTCTAGACATACGCCTTCTCTAACTGTTCAATTTTCTCCCCAAGAAATTTCTCCGCCAGTTCCATAAATTTCTCTGGATCGTCACTCACAAAATATCTCGCTCCCCCTTTTTCTCTCGGGCGAGTATCCACTAGTTCCTGATCCTTCAAGACCTTCTCCACTTCAATGGCCATGCTCGTCGCTGAATCAACCAGCCGGACTTCATCCCCCATCACCCGGGAAATCACGTCGGAAAGGAGCGGATAATGAGTGCATCCTAAAACCAGCGTGTCAATGCCTCCTTTTTTGAGAGACGTGAGATACCGTTTTGCCACTTCAAAGGTAACTTCGTCGTAGAGCCAATGTTCCTCGACCAGCGGGACAAATAAAGGACAACTTTGAGTGAAGACTTTGATTCGAGGGTCGAATTTCTCAAGCGCCGCCTCATAGGCCCTGCTGGAAATGGTCGCGTGAGTCCCGATGACTCCCACTTTGCGGTTTTCAGTCACTTCGGCCGCCCGTTTCGCCCCCGCTTCAATCACTCCTAAAATAGGCAGCCGAAACGTCGCCTTAAGACTCTGCAGGGCGAAAGCCGACGACGAATTACACGCAATTACTACCATCTTTACCTGGTGCTCTAAGAGAAAACGGACATTCTCCAAAGAGAATCGCTCGATCGTCCGCTGTGACTTGTTGCCGTACGGCACGCGGGCCGTATCCCCGAAATAGACAACGTCTTCTTTGGGCAGTTTCTCCCTCAGCGCTTTAACCACGGTAAGCCCGCCAATGCCTGAATCAAACACCCCGATCGGTTTGTTCATCGAGTCTGAGTAAATCCTTCTGTTTTTTCATAACGGGATTTATAGTTGAGAATTCCCGCGGTGATCGTTTCCGCCAGACGCTGCCGGTAACCGCTTGAACAAAGCCGTTCTTCTTCGACCAGGTTTGTGAGAAACCCGACTTCGACGAGAACCGCCGGCATTGTGGCCCCTTTGAGCACAGCGAACCGGGCGCTTTTGACGCCGCGATTTCTAATGCCAAGACGGGTCCGCGCAGACTGTTCTAACTCCTTCGCTAACTCGGCAGACTCGGTTCGGTTTTCGCTGTTGATCAAATCCCACAGAGTGGCGTCCAAATCCTGCGTCCTCCCTGAAAAAGCGTCTTCCTCGATATCCAAGTTCGCGTTTTCCATTGCCGCAATCGCCCTCGATTCGTCATCCACCGTATTGGAGAGATAATAAACCTCAAAACCTGAAGCCGCGCGGCTCCGTGAAGAGTTGGCGTGGATACTGACGAAGAAATCGGCTTTATTCCTGTTGGCGATCTGAGACCTCTTCCCGAGAGAAATAAACTGGTCTTTATCCCGCGTTAGGATCACATCAATTCCATTCTCTGCTAGAAGATCACGGGTTCGAAGCGCGACGTCCAAGACAATCTCCTTTTCCTTCGTTCCTTTTCTCCCTCTGGCTCCTGGGTCTTTGCCGCCATGCCCGGGATCCAAAACAATTTTGTGAACCTGAAACGGACCGGGAGCAGCCGCCGGCGACGCCTTAGCCGCGTTGAGCGAATCTAACAACGGCAGAGAACCGGCCGGAAAAAGGATAAGCCCTTGACTCATTCTCAGAGGCTCCGGCAGATGAATTCTCTCTCCATCCACCATCGCGACCTGGCTGTCGACGAGAAATTTCCCTTTCCCTGATCTCCCATTAACGGATACCACATTCGTCACCGGATCCCACTCCCAATGAATTTCCTTGGCGTCACAATAAGGGACCAATGGGATATATTGCATTTGATTGAGGGAAACCATTTGGGAAGGACCGCCGGAAATCACCATCCGGTTGGAAGGAACGCAGCCAGTCAAAAAAAATGACAAAGAACAAAATTCAAATAACAAAATAAATTCAAATGACAAATTCCAAAACCACGGTTTTGACATTTGGTATTTGTGATTTGTCATTTATTTGTCATTACAGGAAGTACTTTGGATGAAAACATGGAGGTGAGGGGAATCGAACCCCTGTCCTCAAAGCTCCTGATAAAAGCCGCTACATGCTTAGCCGAACTCCTACAGCTATCGCCCCATAAGACCTCTGTCCGGCGAGATGCCAACGGGACTAGCTTTTGTGAACTCTCGGTCAATCCCCTAAAAGCGGAAGGGACCAACCCATCCTGCTGTCGACGTCTGACCTGATCCCGCAGGCAGGACCAGCAGACGTCGCCGCGATTAAGCGGCGAGTGGCAACGCAACCATTGGATTAATGTTAATGGTTGGCATTACCGGCGTCAATTGTTCATCGACGTTTGTTGTTGTGTCAGGTTTTTACGAGGCCTCCTGACAACCTCGGCATGCTGCTTCTACTGGACTCCTTCGAGTCGAAGCCAGTCACCCCCGTATCTATTATATCATAAAGAAGCATTTCTTTTCTTCTGGTGATCGGTTAATGTCCTCTCTACCTCCCGCTGGATATCCCGTTTTTTGATATCCTCCCGATGGTCGTACTCCCGTTTCCCCTTTCCTAACGCCACCTCCACCTTCGCGTATCCCCTCTTAAAATAGACCTTTAACGGTATCAGCGTATACCCTTTTTGCTGGGTAAGCCACGCCATCCGCTTAATTTCGTTTTTGTTGAGTAACAGCTTCCGCGTCCTGATCGGGTCTACATTGAAGATATTCCCCTGCTCATACGGCGGGATATGCATGTGGTACAGATAGACCCCATTCCCCTCCACTCGGGCGAAACTGTCCGTAAGACTCCCCCGCGATTGACGGAGAGACTTCACCTCGGTCCCCGTCAACATGATTCCCGCTTCAAAACTCTCAGAAATTTCATAGTCCCTGCGGGCTTTGCGGTTGGTGATGATGATCTTAATTCCGGGAGTCTCCTTCTCCATAATAGCGATTAGTATAGCACGGGAGATTCGTTGACATCTATCTTAATGGCGAGTAGAATTAAACACTGGTTTGGAGTTTTGAGTTCCGGGTCTCGAGTTAAAAGCTAAAGACCCAAAACTTGAAACTCTAAACTCGGAACCGAAACTTCGCCGGGGTGGCGAAATGGCAGACGCGCAGGATTCAGAGTCCTGTGGCCGCAAGGTCGTGGGGGTTCGAGTCCCTTCCCCGGCAGATATAGTAGTATTACTTTGAACTCAGCTTCCGCTCATCCTGAGCCTTCGACTATACACCCACTTGACATCCCCTAATTCCATGCTATACTTACCCCGCTATGATCCCACCACCTGCTTTATTCGCCGAAGGCGAACTGAAGACGCAAAGATCTCAAATTTATCAAACGAATAAAAAAACTGACAGGCATTCTTCAATGGCCCACCACCGGTGGGCCAAAGCAGGTGGTGGGATGAAAACCTTCCTCTGTATCACCGCCATAGGTCTCACTGGCTTTTACTCGATCACAACCCCTCCCCATGGAGGGGTTGAATTAACCCAGCCCCAGCCGCAGTTTTTACAGCCGCAGCAGGAGGCCTTTCGGGTACAGGTAACTCCCCGCCTCATTGTGATTCAAATGGAAGGGCCTGTCAAGATCAAGAACCTCGCCCCAAAGTGCAGTCTCTATTACGGCCTAGAAGGGGAGCCATTGAAGGTCGGCGAAGGGGTGGCGCAAGTGGATCAGAATGAAGTAAAACCCCAATCGGAAAAAATCATCATGGCCCGGAGAGTTCTTAGTTTGATCTGCGCTCCCGGCCAGGCATTCCCTATCGAAATCAAAAAAGTAGACTAAAAGAGAAAACCCCATCTTCTCTAGTTTTGAGAATTTGGGGTTTTTCTTTTTCTCTCAAACCGCAAAAAGGCTTCTTACGCCTTGGTGACGTTCGCAGCTTGCTGACCCTTAGGGCCCTGAACGATCTCA
>CAYJQR010000100.1:0-6082 GCA_964372345.1 uncultured Planctomycetia bacterium
CCCGCATCTCTTCGACGGCGAGTTCCAGTTTTTTCATCCGTTTTTGCATCATCTTGATCCGGGTCTCCGCGTCTTCGATAATATGGCCGGTTTCGTCATGTTCATCGCTCGTCGTCATGTAGACCGCCTTCGGATGACCGGGGAGGGCCCGTGGTGAAATGCCCGATTCTGTGAAGGCGTGGCGCTTGTAGTCGGACGCAAGTTTATCCAGTGCCTCATTTGTAAGAAGCGCCCCTCGTTCGATGGTAATTTTCGAAAAATCGAATGTGGATTTATCAACCGCCCGCACGGCGGCGGACTGGTAAAGGTCTGTCAGGACGATGACCGGGCACTGATATTTTTCTGCCAGATTAAACGAGCGCCACCCCGCTTCAAAACATTGTTCGATCGTCCCCGGCGCAAGAATAATCCTTGGAAATTCTCCTTGGGAAGCCCGGAGGACAAATTCGAGATCGGCCTGTTCGGTACGGGTCGGAAGTCCTGTCGAAGGGCCTGTCCGCTGTGCCTCAATAACGACAAGGGGGGTTTCCGTGATTCCTGCAAGCCCGAGTGCCTCCACCATCAGGCTAAACCCGCCTCCGGAGGTAGCGGTCATGGCGCGGACACCCGCATGGTTTGCGCCGATCGCCATGAGAATGGCGGAGATTTCATCCTCCGTCTGCTTGATGACAATTCCGAATTGATTCCCTTTGGCAGACATGAACTCGATAATCGTAGAGGCGGGTGTCATCGGATATCCTGACATAAAGCGGCAACCGCCGCCGATGGCGCCCAGACAGATGGCGTGGTTGCCGTGGAGAATCAT
The DNA here is from genome assembly GCA_964372345.1 of uncultured Planctomycetia bacterium. Taxonomy (GTDB): domain Bacteria; phylum Omnitrophota; class Gorgyraeia; order JACOVV01; family JACOVV01; genus JACOVV01. The sequence continues at coordinate 806 of CAYJQR010000100.1, forward strand.
CCGTTTCGGGGCGCCGCCAATGGCGGAAATTTTAAATTTGAACTGTTTGGCATATTTTTCCTTGGCGATGTCGTGCGCCTGACGGGCGAGTTTCAGGTTGTCCTGTACAACTTTCTCTCCCTTCCTTTGGAAATTCTGCCGGATGACCTCGGCAATCCGTTCAAGATCGTATTCGGTGATGCCAACGGCAGCGCCGATTGCGGCGGTATTCGCCATGATCCGGTTCGCTCCGCTTTCGTAGGCGAGTTTTACCAGAGGCATCGGACAAAGGAGAATGCCGCGCGAGTGAAGCGAATCGGCATCTATCTTCAATTCTTCGTCATAAATAATCGCCCCACCCTTGACCATTTCATCCTTATGCTGGGCGATCGCTTCTCCATTCAGGGCAAGGAGAAGATGGACCTCGTCGCTATGACAAAAGACCGGCTCGGAGCTCGCCCGAACCTGAAAGAAGTTATACCCTCCGCGGATCCGGGACATGTAGTCGGAATTCCCGAAGACATGCACCCCTCCCCGTGAGAGCGCTTTCACAAATCCGGCGCCGCTTGACTCAACGCCCTGGCCCGCTTCCCCTCCGATCTTGACGGTGATATCAAACTGTTGCAACGTTATCTCCTTATTTTCAATAAGTTACAAATATCCCTTTTGCCGACGGATATCTTACTCTACTAGTTTACTACACAAAGAAGAAAATTGCAAGCAAGTCAGATGACCCTTGCGTACTCTTTAAGGTCCTTTTTCCAGACCGGAACCCCGCAATAGCGGTCCCCCTCCGGGCAGAAAGGCTGCGCCCCCGCCTCCATGCGAACCCAACAGGGAGCGGCCAAATACTTCCCTATATTCGGAAAAATCGCTTTGACCTGCAGGACCTCTTCGTAACAACTCTTCCAGATCTCTTCCTGAGCGGTGTAACAGAGCCGCTGGACCCATTTATGATGAAAATTGAGAAGATCTCCTGATTCTTCAAACCGGATCGACACGGCATTCGGAAGAAGATACATGGCAAACTCTGGTGTCACCCCGAGGTTTAAAAGTGTTTCAATCGATTGCCAGATCGTGCGCATCACTTCATGATAAAAGGCGAGTGCTTCTTCGTTCATCTGGATAAGAACCGGAACAATATAATCGGGCTTCGAAGGGATGAGGTGCCGCGCCAGAACCGGCCGGGAACCGGGGATCATCCGGTGCCGCTGGTCTTGAGAATCTGCCGTATGAGAAAGTTTTTTCTTAAAGGTGAAATGCGGATGGACCATCGTACGCGTTAACTTCCCCAACGTGGTCAGCGTGAGCGCCTGCGCTAAATAGGGGTTTTCTTTGGGGTTCATAACAAGTCCTATCGCTTCTTCGTCCGTAAGCCCGCTCTTGCGCATCCCGAGGACCGATCGGACCGCCTGCGCCATCGTTTTTTCGGAATTTACTTTATAATCAATCAGCTTGGAACTATAAGGCCCGAGTTCCTCGTCAAACTCTTTAACGCAGGCCTCCCCCGTCCAGTCTCTCTTGCTTTCCGCTTCGCTTTCAAAAAAGCGGTGCTCGGGAGTCTCCTCCAGCGGGATCGCATCCTCGATGAATTTGAAAAAATCGGGGTCCACTTGGTTCACCGTTTCGATCATTTTCTTGACCACACAGCGGGTCTCAAAAGGGGTATCAAACTGTTGAGAGAGCCGGTGATACCGATGGAGGGTGATACCGCTCACGGTGTGATAGAGATGCGCATGGGTTGCGACCGGCAAAATATACCGGGCCACCTCCAATTCTTTTTTCTTAATGGCGCTTGCCCACTTTTTCTCGTGAGGGTCTCGGTTTGGAAAAATCTTTTCATATTCGGCAATCGTCGTCGGCTGAAGGATCTCAAGAAGTTTATGATAGGCCTCCATCTGAAAGGCGATCGTTTTGCGGTAGAGCACCTCTGCCTTTTCCTCAAGCGGCGGAACCGTAAAATGCTCCGGTTTGACCTCCACATACCGTTGTGAAACTTGTTCGCTATTATAAAAAGGATGGCTATGCAGGAAACTCCAAAGAAACTGACGGCTCACTTTATCGAGGACAAATTGAAAAGTGGCATGTTGGAGTGTCGTATGATGCCCTGCCTTGTAGATACTTTGGGCGATCGCATCGCGGCGCTCCTTCGCCTGGTCGTCCTTGGAAACCTCCTCGGCGCTCACCACTTTTGAGGAATAACAGGTCCTCGCCGTCGCAACGGCGTTGTCATACGCATCCTGGAAATAATTTTCCAAGACGACGACCGGCTCTTCGGAGAGAAATTTATTGGTTTCTTTTATCAAAGTCATACCCGTTTTTACACCTTGCGATCTAAGCATTCATTCCAAGAATAATAGGTGTGGATACTTTCGCACAAGGGGGTCATGCTTCAACTTCAAACAGTGGTGCTATTTTCTTGTTTGCTCTTTGCCCGAGTCTTGCCCAACATTCATCATGAAATATCAAAGCAATCCAGTCTTTGTCACCCACTTCTGAATACGTACCCTTGTTAACGCTTGTGTAATCTTCTCCATATTTAATCTTTTTCTCGCAAACAAAACACTTTGAAGCCATATTTTTTTATTCCTTATCGTTTGGTGAAAGAAGTTCTTTGAAAGTATTTTTGAACTTTTCAACTGCCTGAAGGTGAGAGTATCTCGATGTAAAATTTCCACCCGTTTTGTCAACTATTGAAAACAACGGCGATGAAAGTAGATTCAGGATTTCCATAAGTTCTCCTTCCTTGATTTCCTGCCGTTGCTTCTGTTCTGCTTCGTAATCCAGCCTTCCTTTAATTTCTTTAAGCTCTATTGGTTTGAAATCCGAAGCTTTTAACACTTTCAAGATGGAATAAATCTGCCGACGAAACGTTTTTCCTTTGAGTTTCAAATATTCAATATCTTGGAGTGTTATTATGCCCACCTTTTTAAGAATAGGTTCAATATCGAGTGGAGAAAACGTGAATTGATGAGATAATATGACAATTTCTCTGAGTACATTAACGGGTAACAGTGTACATTCTTCCATTTCAGCGTCTCTTACAACAGCACGGTCAAAACCGACGCTGACAATGAGAAGGAAAGAAGCATTGTTTTCTTTCTTATGTCTCTTTAATCTGACTATGTTAATATGAGTGAGTGATTCCCCGGAAGTACTTTTACAATCAATTATGCCTCTTATGGGAGATTCGACTAAAACATCTGTATTACCAGCACCACCAATGTGTTTAACAGTAAAACCGAGCTTTTCAAAAGTCTCATATACTGCTCTCTCAAAATTAACTGGATGCCGGCTATCTGAACTCGAAGTTCTCAAGCGATCTTCTAACGACTGAACAATTTGAATTTCTTCTCTTGGCTCTTTCTTTTCCTTTTTGCGTCCAAGTGGCGTAAATGTTCCTATTGATGGAAGTGTAGCCGAACGAAATTCTTTTGGCCTGAAATCGAAAGAATTCAAATTCTTGGTTACATCGTACTTTCCTTTTCCAGAGATGCGGCACGAATAGCCATTTTCCTGTTTGGTGAGAAAAACTTTCCATTGATTAGAGATTGGTTCACTCCCTTCAATCATGTTTAAGAAATCTTCAATGGGTACTACAATTATCTGATCTTCTGATTCACAAATAAATAAGAGGAAAGATTCTTGTCTTTGTATCTCAAGACATCATCGCTCTCAACTTCGAAGAAAAACTTATTTTTGTGTGCTCTAGAAAATCGAAAATAAAGTATAGCTGAAGAATTTAGCTCATAAAAGCCCTGTCCATAGATTCGTTGAACAGTGTGTGTATCTTCAAGGCGTTTTAGAAATAAATCCTTCGGATTTTTTGGCATCAACTAAACTCGGTTAATTAATAAACAGCGCTTTGCGTTTTCGCCCTCAAAAAACAAGAGGTGTTGGGATAGTCTCTAACTTTCAAGGCTCAACGTCGGTAAACGCCCTTCCGATGGGCTATTGTAATCACATAAATAATTAATCGCTCGTGTTCTATCCGGTAAATGATACGATAGTCCCCCACTCTGTATTTGAGGTAGCCTTGCCAAGGGCCAGATAGAAATTCACCTAAGTGGGGATTGTCTGCAAGTCGTCCAATTGCTTTGGAAATACGCTCCCCAAGCTTCCGATTTCTTTCAATCAGCTCGTCAAATTCCTTCTCGGCAACTTTTGTGAAAAGGACGGTGTGGCGAGCCGTCATAATCTATGACGTTTCTTGATGTCGTCCCAACGACTCACTTCTCCTCGCCGGATTTGTTTCTCTCCTTCAAGGATCTTTCGTCCCAGTTGATAGGCTTTATCATCTACGTCAATCAGTTTCTTGGGCTTAAGAAGTAGTCGATGACCGTCGATAACGATCAGCTCTAATCGGTCACCTCCTTCTAAATGAAGGACTTCCCGAATCCGCTTTGGGATAGAGATTTGATGTTGTGTAGTAAGTTTCACTTCTTCTCGAACCATCCAAACCTCCTTTTAATACTACATTAAAATAATACCACATTATATCCGTATTGTCAAGAGGTTATATCTCAAGCACTTTCGGGAAGCGGGTCAGGTTTTTGATGCCGGTTTTGGTTACGACAACCAAATCCTCGATCCGCACCCCCCCGGCATCGAGGTAATAAAGGCCCGGTTCAACAGTGACAACCTGATTCGCCCGGATCGTCTGTTTGAGGGGCGAGACCCTTGGCGGCTCATGAATTTCAAGACCGACCCCGTGGCCGGTTCCGTGGAAAAAGCCCTGCATTCTTCCATCCATCTGTCCAGTCTTAAATCCTTCCTTTTCAAAATGTTTCATAATGCGGTTGTGTACCATACTCCCATCGACACCATCTTTAAGGAGTCGAAAAGCAATCTCCTGGCCTTCCATCACCAATTGATACATCTTTTTGAGTTTGGACTTTGCCTTCCCTTTCACGACGGTCCGAGTCATATCGGCAAAATACCCTGTTTTTGCAGAGCGTGGAAAGACATCCAACACAATTGATTCGTTAGCCAAGAGAGGGCCTGAACCCTGATTGTGTGGATCGACGCAATCCTTTCCGCAGGAGACGATCGTATGCTCGGCGACACAGTCAAATTCCATCAACTTTACGTTGATGATCTTCTTGACCGCTTCCGATGTGAGCGGCTTTCCGTCTGTGTAAAGCTTTCCGTTCACCACACGAGCGCCTCCGATGGCCAGAATCGCCTCTTCGACCGCCTCTTCTGTACATCGCTGCGTTGTTTCAATCTCGGCGATCTCTTGTTCGGTCTTGAAAAGCCGTTCCTCAAAGAAGGGCTCCCCTTTGGTGACAAGATGGT
>CAYJQR010000101.1:0-6079 GCA_964372345.1 uncultured Planctomycetia bacterium
TCTATTCAAAATATAGCATGGGAAATGGACGGTGTCAACCTCGTAGGGGCGGCCGGCCGGTCGCCCCTACTCTTTAAAGCGGTAACCGATGTTTCTGAGGGTATCAATATAGGTGTGGCGGGCGCTTTCGATCTTGCTCCGGAGCCGGCGGATATGAACATCCACGGTCCGGGTGCCGCCGAAGTAATCGTAGCCCCAGACTTTGTTCAAGAGGACTTCGCGGGTGAATACCTTTCCTTTGTTGGAGGCGAGAAATTTCAACAATTCATATTCCTTATACGTTAAGTTTACTAACTCCCCTTCTAACCGCACTTCATATTTCACTAAATCGATCGTTAGTCCTTCTCCCTCGATGATCTGATTGGAGTCGGTGTTTTGAGTCTGCCAGAGGAGCCGGCGGACGCGGCAAAAGAATTCCTCAGGATCGACCGGCGCGAAGATCAGGTCGGAGACTTTATGATTCGGCTTAAAAGCTTCCATCTTCTGACGGGGAAGAACCCAAAGGATCGGGACGTCGCGGGTCGCGTCATGGCTCCGCATCCATTTCGCTATTGGGGCAATATCCTCCAGATCCAGAATCACCAATTGGACTTTCCCTGCTTCCAATTGATCCTGGGCTTCTTCGGGGAAGACAAAATAAAAAAGGAAATTCTCGTTTTTACATCCCTTTTTAATCTGCTTCCACTGATCTGGTTTAGCGGTGACGATCGCGATTTTACTCATCGGTTTTTCACGCCGACCACCGCGAGTTTTGATTCATCCGCGCGTTTCAGAAAAATCTCCCGTTGCAACATCAAGGTTTTTCCCGCTTCGATCGCCAGAACGGCCGCTTTTGCCTGACTCAGCGTTTCCAGAGTTTTTGGGCCGACGACAGGGATGTCAAAACGCATATCCTGACTGGGACGCGCCATTTTGACGACAACGATCCCCTCCCCGGCGATTTTTCCCGCCCGGCGGATGGTTTCGTCGGTCCCTTCCAATCCCTCCACCGCCACAACCGCTCTGTTTTTGACGACGACCGTCTGGCCGATATCCAATTCTCCCAGTTTCTTTGCCGCTTCCTTTCCCAAATCAATGTCCTCGCGATGAAGAGGAGAAGGAATTTGTTTTCCTAATACTCCCTCTTTGGCTAAATGGGACTGAAGAAATAAAGACGAATCCAATAAACGAATTCCTGATCTTTCCAACTCTGAAATTAAAGCGTTGATCAGGGTGGTATCCCGGTGATCGGGTGTTTTTGCCAGAACCGCCAGCAGGCGTTCATCCGCGGCAACGGTTCCCTGGATAAAATCCGGTTTTGGCACTCTGCCGGCCATGACCGCTTCCTGGATTTTTTCCTGTCTGAAAAATTGAATCAGCGATTTTAGGCCCCCCAATGAAATCCATTCGATCTTGTCGGAATAATGATTCATCTCGGCGGAGGTGTGATTCTTGACAGCGACGGTGACAACTTCAACGCCGCGGTGTCTCGCTTCCTGAGCAAAAAGGAGAGGAAATTCTCCCTCTCCGGCAATTAATCCTATTTTTTTTGTCGTGGTCATTTATTTCCTTGCTCCTTGCTCCTTTTTCTATAGTTCCGCGCTGTCCAAGACTGTCGATTCCCGCGCGCGGGTTCCCCGGCAGATCCCCCGGTCCGAAGTCCGGACAAACTGCACGACTTCTTGAATTTGCGCTAACGGCGGGATCTCCTGGGAAATTCTTTGTAAGGCGTGGTCCCGCGACAATCCCATGCGGTAAAAATAACGATAGGTCTGCCGCAAAGCGCGGATCGCTTCCGTGGCGATACCGGCCCGTTCAAGACCTATAATATTCAGTCCTCTAAACAGGGCCGGATGCCCATCGCAGGTGGAGTAAGGAGGAACGTCTTGAACGACTTTCGAGCAGCCACCGATGATTGACATCCTGCCGATACGGGTGAATTGATGAACAGCCGCGAGCCCCCCGATAATCGCTTGATCACCGATGTGGACATGCCCCGCTAACGTCGCGCCATTGGCAAGAATCGCCTTATCCCCAATAAGGCAATCATGCGCCACATGCACATACGCCATGATGAGATTTTCATGGCCGATGGTGGTTTGCCCTCCCCCTCCCTGGGTGCCGGGGTTAATCGTCACATATTCCCGAATGATGTTATCACTGCCAATCCTTAAATAACTGACTTCCCCGCGGTACTTGAGATCCTGCGGCGGGCTCCCGATGACCGCGCCGGTAAAAATCCGGCAGCGCTCTCCAATGGTTGTGTATCCCTCAACCACCGCGTGCATACCGATCCGTGTTCCGCGGCCGACGGCGGCGTGTTCGCCGACGAAAGAGTAAGGACCGATCTCCACGTCGTCGCCGATCTGGGCGCGGGGTGAAACAATCGCTGTGGGGTGTATGTTTGGTTTAGGCATCAATTATGCGTCTACTATCGAAAACATCAATTCTGATTCGCTCACGAGCTTGCCGTCAACGAAAGCGCGGCCCCGCATCTGGCCGGTTCTCGTGCGGAGTTTCACGACTTCGACTTCCAGGATTAACTGGTCTCCCGGGACCACGGGCTTGCGGAACTTCACGCGGTCAATGCTCATAAAGTAGGCCAGCTTTCCGTGGTTCTCCGGTTTGCTCAACATCAAAACTCCTCCCACCTGGGCCATGGCTTCGATAATCAAGACCCCCGGCATGACGGGGCGGTTGGGGAAATGTCCCACAAAAAAGTCGTCGTTCATCGTCACATTCTTAAGGCCGACGGCGCGCGTATCTTCCACCAGATCGATAATTCTATCAATCAAAAGAAACGGCGGGCGGTGCGGGAGGATTTTTTGAATCGCGTGGATATCGAGTTCCGACTGCTGGGTCACTCTCTCCTGCGAAGGGCTGATAATAGCCCCCAGCCCGATTCTTTCCCGGTAAATATGAAGCCTCTGCAGCAGCTTGATGTTGAGTTGGTGGCCGCTCCGGACAGCGATCACATGGCCGCGAATCTGATGCCCCAATAGATAGATATCGCCGATCAAATCCAGAACTTTGTGGCGGACGAATTCATCGGGAAATCGAAGTTTGTTTTCGATGATCCCATTTTCTCCGACGACAACCGTATTTTCGTAATTAGCCCCCTTGCCCAGCCCTTGAGAGCGAAGCTCTTCCGCCTCGCGCTGGAGGCAAAAAGTTCTCCCCGGAGCGACTTCTTTTCGGAAGCTCTCTTCATTGATGACATGGGAAAAAAACTGCGATTTCAAAAGCGGATGATCATAACTGAGCGTATAGGAAATGCGGAATTCATCATCAGGAATCACGACGATGTAGGCGTCGTCTTCGCGGATCCAAATGGCTTCCTTGATTTGGAAAACTTTTCTGGGGAGATCCTGCGTTTCAATCCCCGCTTTCTTGACCAATTCGACGAAGGGGAGCGCGCTGCCGTCAAGCCCCGGCAATTCGCTGCCGTTACTTTCAACAATCATGTTATCAATTCCCAAACAAGAAAGCGTCGCCATCAAATGCTCGATGGTGTGGATTTCGATATCCCCAAACCCGACCGAAGTCCGGCGGGGACGCCGCGTTAACCCAATCACGTAATTCACGTTGGCGGGAACCTTAGGGCGCCCCGGAAGGTCCACGCGGACAAAAACCACGCCGGTGTTGGGAGGCGCGGGTTTAAGGCGGAGGCGCGCCTTCCCCCCTGTGTGGATTCCAATCCCCTCCGCGGTGACGCTCTTTTTGATGGTCTGTTGTTTTTCCATTGTTAGTCAAATAAAGTATTATATCACAATCCGCCGCTTATGGTTCCAACACTAATTTCCCGAAAAATTGGCGGCTCTCCATCCTGGTTTGAGCCCGCGCGGCGGCGACTAACGGAAATACCGTATCCACAATGGGTTTCACCTTTTCTGACTTCACCCATTTGATCACTTGATCGAGTTCTTTCCGGCTCCCCATATAACAGCCGGAGATTGAAAGTTCCCGTGAAAAACAAAAGCGAAGGTCCAAGGTGACCTGAGGACCGCTGGTGGCGCCGCAAGTGACCAAGCGCCCTCCCCTGCCAAGACTCGCCAAACTCTGGGCCCACGTCTGCGGCCCGATATGCTCTAATACGACGTCCACCCCTTTGCCATCGGTGATTCGTTTTACTTCCTGAGCGACGTCCTTTTGGGTGTAATTGATCGCCTCTTGAGCCCCGAGTTTCTTTCCTCTCTTTAATTTTTCATCGGATCCGGCGGTGGTAATGACAAAGGCCTTCTTCCATCGGGCGAGTTGAATCGCGGCAGAGCCGACGCCGCTTCCGGCGGAATGAATTAAAACCTTTTCCCCTTTTTGAAGATTGGCCCGCGTGAAAAGCATGTGCCACGCGGTTACAAAACAGAGGGGAACCGCCGCCCATTCGGCGTAAGAAAGATTTTTGGTGGAAATTTTGACCGCGTTTCGGGCAGGCGCTTTGACGAATTCGGCATATCCCCCATCACAGCGAAATCCCATGATGTTAAACTCCGAACAGAGACTGTCGCGGTTTTCCTTGCAGAATTCGCACCGGCCGCAGGAAATTCCCGGCGCGATTAAGACATCGTCTCCTACTGTGACATTCTTAACTTTTTTCCCCGCTTCTCGAACGACCCCGGCGGATTCACAGCCGAGAACGTGAGGGAGCGGGATTTTAATCCCCGGCAAACCGTTCCGGGTCCAGATATCGAGGTGATTGAGGGCGCACGCTTTCACCTCGACTAAAATTTCGTCGCCGCTGATTTTGGGTTTTTGGACGTCGCGGTATTGCAGAACTTCCGGCCCGCCGTGCCGCTCGAAGATAATGGCTTTCATCCCACCACCTGTTTTTGGCAGATTGCTCAGACATATGGAGGACTGTAAGACAGGTGGTGGGGTCATATTTACTATATTATACCACTCTTTATTGACAAAGATTTCACCAGAAGTCTGCATCGGAATCTCTTCCAACTTCTCAAAGGTTTCTTCAATCATATATTCTGCAATCGTTCTCCATCAAAAACAGAAATATCCAACGTGACAGGTGAGAATACCAAGTCTCCCTTCTTTAATTGATTTCTGATCTGTTCCTTCTCTAATTTCTTGACACTGATCCACCCCTCAGAAATCAATTGTTCGATAGTCGCATCGGGGTCCACCTTACGGACTGTCGAAAAACTTCTATGATTCGTGGTATCATATCGGTTCGTAGTAAGCAAGGTCGAACTATTGAAGCCAACAATTTGAAAGCCAAAAAAGAATGATGAGATTCCCTGCAATTGAACCAGAGCCGATCAGGATGAGTACCCGTGATCTACCTTTCGCCGAGTAGGCGGCTTTACGTTGAAGGAGAAGACTTAAAGGAACATCATGACCTTTCGGCCGCATTTTCAAAAAGCTCTGGTCATGGTTTGCTATTTCTGGATATTACAAACGACAGTTTTACGGAAGAACTAGCCTTCGCTTTTTGGAAAGACTTTTCAAGACTCTATCTCTCTTTATTTGCCGCAACACCCAATCTTGAACAACAAGACCTTTCTAAAGATCCAATCCATATTGACATGCCTGATGGAGATTTGAATCGCTTTTTGCTCACGGTGCCGCCGATGAAGGGCGCGGAGTACATCGATCAGGAATGTCTGCAAGGTTTGTGGAGTGAAATTGAAACGGCGCTACACGAAGAAATCATCACGTCGGGAAAAAATACATCTGACTTTTTTTCGTCAAGGCATTCAAGCTGGAGCCTTCTGGGGCGGGTTTGTTTTCATTTGGCAGAGAATAAAAATTCAGAAGGCACTCCTTTTGCCTTTCTTGCGACCTATGCCCACCAGATTTCAAAAGAGGGGAGATCTCAGCATCTGCCTCTTGGCAAAGCCCTTGAAGAATATGCGGGCGCAAAAAACAAGAATGTTCTGTTGAGACTTTTGGCTCCTATTCATAAGGCTTCTTTGGAAAGCGCCTATTTAAAAGAAATCGTTGATTCAGGCGATATCTATCATCCACTTGCCTGGACTCCAGTCGAAACGCACAAATTTTTAAAAGATATTCCAATTTTTGCAAAAGCCGGTGTCTTCGTCAAAGTTCCCAACTGGTGGAAGCCTAAACAGCCCAATCGTCCTCAAGT
>CAYJQR010000102.1:0-6062 GCA_964372345.1 uncultured Planctomycetia bacterium
GTTAGGGATGAGCCTCGAGAGGGATCAGATTCTTAAGGTAGAATTTGCAGGGTCTCAAGGTGCACCAGAAATGAGCTATCCATTTCCCGGAAAGGGTATCTCTCAGATCCATATTGCCCAGCAGATTGCAGAGGAGCGGATAGATCCTTTAGAGAAAGCAGAGGATACCTTAACAGAAGCGACTTCAGGTGAAGCTTTACTCCAAGGAACTCATCATCGCTCAGCACGCGAGGCGGCACAAAGGATCACCCTGAGAGTCAGAAGGGAATTGGTGAATGGTGATTTTGAGGGGAGCCATCCTATCGCCTCTGTCTCTAAATCTAAGGGAGTAGAGAGGCATGGACACCGTCCTTATCAACCGGGAGATGATACGAGCGACATTGACTGGAAAGCATATGGCAAGACCGATAAATTGTACCTAAAAGAGAGCTCTAGCGAACATCAATTGACGGTGATGGTCATTGTTGACGTTTCCAGACAAAATCTGCCAACGGCCGCGGAGGTTTTCGCGGTTCTAGGTTATACTGTCGCAAAAGAGGCTGACAGATTGGGATTTATGATTCGGAAGGAAGGCGAACAATATTTTGAACCGAGTTCAAAAAAGGGATATGTCGAGTTTGGGATTGAACAGATTCTCGGCTCTACGCAAAAGGGTGAACGACTGAAGATCCATCAGGCGCTCGACTTTTTAAGTCATGAGTTGACAGGGCGAGCCTTGGTGTTTTTCATCTCCGATCAACCATCCTTTGCTGCCAACACCCCAATAGGCATTCCTCCCAAATACGAACTGGCCGCTATTACGATCAAAAGAATGCAGGACGAAAAAGTGGAGGAAAATGACCCAGGGGAAACTCCCCTTCCCACTTACTTGAGCGTTTTCAATGATCCAGGGAGCGGTGAGGATAGGGTGCTAGAGTTTTCACAGCGCCGGCACAAGCTTGAGCAAAACATCTCCCAGAGTTTGTGATAGTTGACAAACACCACCCTGCTATGGTCTCCTTTGATAGTAGGAAATGAATTCAACCCTCAAGGACAAGGAAGTGCAGATCCCACAGTCCCTCTCTCAGCCTGTAGAGGATTTTTTTGTCTTCCTCTCCGTCGAAAAGGGGCTCGCAAAAAATAGTCTCGTCTCCTATCGTTTTGATCTAGAAAAATATCTTGCCTATCTCTCCAAACTCGGAAAAAATGATTTGTCAGAAGTGACCCATGAAAACGTTACGGACTTTCTCTTCCATTTAAAAGACAAAGGGCTACAGGCTACTTCTATTGCAAGGCATTTAGCTTCTCTCCGTGGTTTGCACCGTTATCTGGTCCGCGAGGAAAAGCTGAAAAGCGATGTCACCGACCGTGTGGATTCCCTGAAACTCTGGAAACGCCTGCCGGAATTTCTCTCGGTGGAGGAGGTGGAACGATTGTTAGCCGCTCCCGACATCCAGGCTGATCAGGGGATCCGCGACCGGACAGCGCTGGAACTTTTGTATGCCACCGGCATGCGGGTTTCCGAACTTGTCACTCTGAAAACTCAGCAACTCGACCTAACGGTCGGTATCATTCGTGTGATCGGCAAGGGGAGTAAAGAGCGGCTCGTTCCCGTCGGTAAACAGGCGCAGAAATGGCTCCAACGTTACCTCACGACAGTGCGGCCGCGGGCCGACAAGAAAAAGAGTCCGGATTTATTCCTGACTAACCGCGGCAAAGGAATGACTCGCCAAAACTTCTGGACACTCTTAAAACACTGCCTTCGCCAGTGCCGTATTCAAAAACATGTCACTCCGCACACCCTAAGACATTCTTTCGCCACTCACTTACTCGAACGCGGCGCCGATCTACGCGTCGTGCAGGAATTACTGGGGCACGTGGACATCTCAACGACCCAGATCTATACTCACCTTGAGACCTCGCGTCTGAAGAAAATCCACGAACAGTTTCATCCCAGGTCGGCGAGAAATTTGCAAAACCATCCTTAACTTGCTACACTATTTAATCTTCATGCTCCCATGGAAATTAGGATAGAGGAAAAAATGAGCACACGCGCGGCGAGAGTCGCCAAAGAGATACAGCGTCAACTGAGCGTTATTTTGCGGGATGACTTGAAAGATCCCCGGATTGGTTTTACCACTATTACCCGTGTGACGATTACGGAGGATCTCCGCTCCGCGAAAGTTTATTTTACGGCTCTGGGAGGGGGCGTTCGGGAAAATAACGCCCTCGCCGCTTTGAATCAGGCCAACGGGTTCATCCGGCGGCTGATAGGGCAAAGGATCAATCTGCGGCTGACCCCGGAGATTACTTTCAAACTCGACAAGGGAATCAACAGTGGTTTTACCGTGGATGAAATCCTGCGGCAACTTGAGAAGGAAAAATCTGCCTCTCCGCCTGAGGCGGACAAGTGGCGGGAAAGAGGAACCCAGTGAAAAATAGCCCAAAGCAGGGACGATTGGCGACACCCAGGCAGGTCATTGAAATTATCAAGAAGCATCGGACGTTTATCGTGACTTCACACGTGAATCTGGAGGGGGACGCTCTCGGTTCCCAGTTGGCTTTGGGACATTTAATTGAAAAAATGGGGAAAAAGAAAGTATGGTATGTGGATGAAACCCCTGTTCCTGAAACCTATCGGTTTCTTCCAAAACAGGAAAAAGTCAGCACCGATCTTTCAATTCCTCGCCAGGCGGAGGTCTTGATCACCGTGGATTGTCCCAATCAGGAACGCATTGGCAAAGTGGCCCGGTATATTAGCGGCGGCACGCTTGTGGTGACCATTGATCATCATATCAGCAATCAGCGGTTCGGGGATTTGAACTGGGTGGAGCCCAAGGCCGCGGCGACGGGTGAAATGATTCACACGCTTTATAAGGCGGCCGGAATCCCCATGGATAAAACGGCCGCGATGAGTCTCTACGCGGCGATTGCCACGGACACCGGGCAATTTTCGTACTCGAACACGACGGCGCAGACCCACCAGATGATCGCGGAATTGATCGCGCGCGGCGTGGCCCCTTATTTTATTTCAGAAAGAATTTACGAATCGAATTCGCTGGGGAGCCGGCGCCTCCTGGGGAAAGTGCTGGATACTTTGTGCGTTGTCCATGACGGAAAGACCGGCTATGTCTGCGTGACTTTGCAGATGCTTAAAGAAACCGGCTGCACCGCTGATGACACCGATGGTTTCTGCAATTACGCCCGGTCGATCAAAGGGGTCGAAGTCGGATTGCTTTTCCGCGAGACCGAAGAACCACGAAAGATAAAAATCAGTTTTCGTTCCAAGGGGACGATTGACGTCAATCAAGTCGCGGGGGAGTTCGGCGGCGGCGGCCACCGGGCCGCCAGCGGCTGCGTGATTGAGGGATTCCTGGATGAGGTGAAAGAGAGAGTGTTGTTGGCAGTGGCGCGGGCGATAGAGGCGGCTAAGAACAAGAAGAGAAAGCTGAAATACTAGTGTGAACTATGGATGGCATCCTGATTATCGACAAACCGACCGGAATCACCTCTCATGACGTCGTGGATGAAGTGCGCCGCCGTCTTCGGACGCGGCGCGTCGGACACGCCGGAACACTGGACCCGATGGCCACCGGCGTATTGGTCGTTCTTATCGGAAAAGCGACCAAGTTAGCTTCCCGCTACTTGGACGAACAAAAAGAATATCTCGCCGGCATTCGGCTGGGGATTTCGACCGATACCGGCGATAGAGATGGAAAGATCGTCCAACAGCAGGAGGTTGTTCCGTTTCCGGTTGATAAAATCTGCTCGGTCCTCAGGCAATTTGAGGGAGAGATATGGCAGAACCCTCCTCCTTACTCGGCGATCCATTACAAGGGACGGCGGCTCTATGAATGGGCCAGGGAGGGGAAGCGGTTTGAGGGGCCTCCCCGGCGGATTAAAATTGATAAAATTGAACTGGTGGAATATCGCCATCCCTCCATTCAGATCCATTTGGTTTGTTCCAAGGGAACTTACGTGCGCCGTCTTGCCGAACAGATGGGGGAGGCGCTTGGCGTTCCGTCGCATCTTGAAAATCTGCGGCGTCTTCGCGTGGGAATACTGCGGATTGAGCAGTCCATTCCGTTAGACGCGGTATCCCAGGAGCGGATTGTCGCCTCTGTTTATTAACCCGAATATTGCACCAAGCTTTGGTTTTGGTGGGACGCTTTTTGACATAAACCTTTGTTTTTCGGCTCGTAGTAGTGCAGAGACTACAACTTCGCCTCAGAACAGAAGGTTTCTGTTCAAAAATCGTCACCACCAAAGCAAGTATCTATCAGCCAAGACAATGAGAATATATTACCCAAACCTTGATGCAATATTCGGGTTAAGAGAATGAAAACCTTCCGTGATTTATCCGCGATTCTTCCGCCGGTTTATCGGAAGAGCATCGCAGCCATCGGGATTTTTGACGGCGTCCACATCGGCCACCAATTTATCTTGAATCGAGTTGTCCGCAGGGCCCGCCGGCTGGGGAAAAAAAGTTTAGTCATTACTTTTGACCCGCACCCCGCTGTTGTCCTAAGTCCGCGAAACACCCCTCCAATGATTATGTCTGTGTCGCATCGTTTGAGAGTCTTAGAAGAAATTGGAATGGATGCTTGCTGGGTGATTCATTTTACAAGGCGGATCGCGCGGCAGGAGGCCTGGAAATTTGTCCGAGATTTTTTATCCGCTAAACTCGGCGTCTCTGAAATTTGGGTGGGGAAGGGGTTTCGGTTTGGAAAAGGCAATCTGGGGACGATTGAACTCCTCAGGATGTTGGGAAAGCGCTACGGATTTTCTACCCGCGAAATAACTCCCATTCAATTAGGCAAACAAAAGATCAGTTCGACCCAGATCCGCCGCCTCATTGAGAAAGGGGAACTTTCAAAAGCGGAGAAACTGCTGGGGCGTTCTGTTTCTATTCTGGGGACGGTGATTCACGGAGAAAATCTTGGAAAAAAGATCGGATTCCCGACAGCCAATCTAAACCCGCACCATGAGTCAATCCCGCCACGGGGGGTTTACGCGGTCCGGGCGGTTCTCGACGCGAAACACTATCGCGGAGTCGTCAATATCGGAATCCGCCCGACGGTGAAAATAAAAAAGAATCCGAAGATCGCGATTGAAGTCCACTTGATCGATTTCAGCGGGAATCTTTATGGAAAAGATATTGAACTTCTCTTTGTGAAAAAACTGCGTGACGAAAAACTTTTCCCTTCCGTTAAAACGTTGGCAAAACAAATCCAGAAAGACATTCAGAAAACCCGCAAAATACTAAGGTAGGGGCGGACACACAGACGCGTTCCCTACTCTATCATGTGTTTTTTAGATTCATAACCCCACCATCTTGTGGTTCAAAATTTTTTTTCATTTTCGCTTGACAAGCCGTGAGGGATAAGGTAAATTTAGTGGTGGAAAGTGGTGGAAAGTGGAGCATCGCAAAAAGGAGAGCCCCAAAGATGTTTTACGGAGAATACGAACACACGCTCGATAAAAAAGGCCGTTTGATCGTCCCATCGAAGTTTCGGGAATCCGCCAAAGAGCAGGAGATCGAACGGTTTTTTATTACCCGCGGGCTCGACGCTTGTTTATTCGTGTTCACCGAGGATGAATGGCGTTCACAGGAACAGAAATTTAAATCCGCTCCTTTTACGAAACCAGACGTCCGGAAGTTCAACCGTCTTTTTTTCTCCGGCGCCGTTGAAGCGACCGCCGATAAGCAGGGACGGATTCTGGTCCCTACGTATCTCAAAGATTTCGCGGGAATCAAGAGAGATGTCATGATTGTGGGGGTTTCCAATCGGTTTGAAATCTGGTCAAAAGAAAAGTGGATGGAGTATTACAAGAATACCCGCGATTCCTTTGAATCCGTCGCGGAAAAATTGATTGATCAGTAAAAACAATGAGAGCGATTGGTTCTTAGCGGCCGGTTTCTTCATAGCGGTCCTCGCAGGGGGATGCCCTACAGCCTTGTGGCGAGAGGGCAAAGCCCCCGCAGCTTCGTTTAGCGAAGCTAAACGGCGGGGGCAAAGAGAGATGAAAGAGCCGGCCGCCGCCCCAGGTTTGCAGATAGAAAAATGAAAATAGCTAGGATG
>CAYJQR010000103.1:0-6016 GCA_964372345.1 uncultured Planctomycetia bacterium
CTATTAACAAAAAACTCCTGAAAACCTAGTGCATACAAATAGGCTGGAATTCAGGAATAGAGACCTATATAAGTCCAAGTAATACAACCCATCCCATCCTCGCCTCCATGGAGGAGGAAACTTTGTCCTGTTCTCCCCTCCTAGGAAAGCACAAAGCTCATCACTTATTAAGATACGTGGTACTCCGGCGATATTCTCTAAATCGTATGCCTCTACTAAAGCCTTGCTAATAATCACTTGATGCGTCGGACCTACTACTTGTTCTTGGCGGTACTGCCCCTTGCTAATACCTCCTCGCAAAAAATAACCTAACTCGCTCATGAAAGTAATCGCAAAAAGAGAGAGCTGATGCAGGAAAGCGAAAACGCAAATAAATTGATTGCTGACATCCCTGTATCCTGTGTTAATGACGGGCAATTTGTCTAAATCTAACGTAAATATTAAAGAATCGCTTAATATGACCGTACGAATACAGTCCAGAACGTTTTTAATATCTTGATCTGGCGGATCTTTTTTGAACCGTTCAAAAGTATCAAATGAAACGTGAAAAGCTTGAGATATTTCTGCCAGCGACTTTTCTTCGATCAACTTTCTGTACCCTAGAATATCTAAAAAAGCCACTATACAATTTTTACTGTCTATTTGGTTTGATTCCACAGGTTCACCTGTTCCTTGATTCAAGTTTTTTTATTTTGTCCAGACTTGACTCTCAATCTTTCGCTCATGAGTTATCAATTTAACCGGGTGTTAAAAGCAGGCGTTAATTTTGTAGCTGACCTTTTGACCTCAATATCTGAATGTAATCATCGCCTGAAATCGGACAATTAACCAGGTCTACCACTTGGTGAGAATTATCGAGACGGAGTTGATTTTTCATTTGCTTGATAATCGAGTTTCCAATCGACTTCATTCCGTGGGATACGTAAGTATAAGCGCCCGTGTATTTGCCCTGGTAGCGGTGTTTGAAGTAGATATGGTGAGAATTATCTCGTTCAAAACCTTTTTTTGGGAGAGCTAATTCTACGTCTCGTTTTTCAATTTGCATTAAGCTTCGACAAGTAAATTGTTGTAAATCTTTTTTAATCGCAGAGCGTCACCTACCAAGTCGCTTTCGCTCTGTCGCTTATAGAAATTGTAAAAATAATCCAGGTGCTTCTCAAAATCCAAAACCGCCTCATCTCGTGACGCCCCTGTTCCGCATAGTACAAGAGTCTCGTTTTCTGCGAAGAAAATATCTTCTTCTCTGTAGACTTTGACAAGAATGGGTTTGGAGGTAACGTATGCTCTTTCCTCTCCCCGAAACGCCATCAGCGGAGCGGTATTAAATCGACTCGAATCGAAATATGCCTCTGGCTGAATTGATTGGGAGGCTGTACCTATAACAGGCGCTATGCCCCTGTACTCATCTGGGAAATAAGTTTTTCTTTCTTCAACTAACTTGTAAGTATCTGCCAGCGCTACGCCGCTCATATAACGACCTCGCCCCGCATTATTTTCCGATACTTTTCGGTAACCAACCCCTCAAAAAGAGCTTTGGTGTGCGTATGACTCTCTTCCAGGTATCCATCAAGATTCTTGTAGCTCAAATCTGTTTCCTTCGCGTAGTCAAAATCAAGAATAAGCGCCTCTTGGCTCTGATCTGGTGACATCACAGGCTCGACCCGCGTCGTGATGTTGCCCTTTTCCAGCTGAGAAACGAAAATAAACGACGCTGTTTTGAACGTTGACGGAATAGTTTTGGGTAAATTGATCTCGACGTTCAAGAACGTCTTGAGAGGAATTATCCCCGATTCTCTCGTGAAAGGGATAATGTTGACGTATCTCAATCCTGATCTTGTCATTCTCTCAACCTTGAACATTTCGCCGAAAATGGACAGTAGTTTAAGACACTCTTTCTTATAGGATTGAAAACCCTCGTATTTCTTGCAAGAGACGGCAACAAGCACAGGTGAGAGTAAAATTGACCAGCTTCGATCATGCTTCTCGAATCTATATGGTTCAAGATTCGACTTTGGAATAATCACATTGGGAAACCAATCTTTAATCTTGTCATAAAACTTGTCACGATAAGACTCGATGGCCAAGATGGGGCTAAATCGTACCTCGTAAACAGCTTCGATCAACGGGGCATTCTTGTAGATTTCGTTTTGAACCGTGGGAAGGCTCATCATTTAAGAGTATAGCATAATTTTGATTAATTTTATCTACATTTGGAGAATCTTAAAACCCAAGCCCGATTGGCACTCTTTTTTTAACTTCTCCACCACTCAAGACCTCGTCTTACGATATGATATGCTTCAAGCGCGGCGTCCTTAACGGGCTGTGGAACGATGGGAAAAGTAGTTAGGATGTACGAGAACTCCTCCTCCGTCAAGCCGTAAAGGTGCGCTACAAGGCCATCCAGCTCGGCTCGTAGTTTGGCGCGTTCATCGGGATCGGCTACACCATCTTTATGACTTTTCAGGCCAACTTCTTTTGCCAAATCATCGAATTCCGCCGTTGTGCATATCAGCCGTGCCGCTCGCTGCACAATCACCGCAAATAACGCGTCTTTTCCGGTTAGCCGAGGAACTGAAAGTTGGTAAATGAAAAACATGGTTAAGTTTGTCGTGGTACTTGCGCGTAAAGCGAAATCAAATATAAAACTGTTCAAAATGCCTGTAAGAAACAAAAGACTTTTTGGATCAAGGTACTCACGTGATGCATTAATAGAATGACCAAAAAAAACTTTCGGAGGCAAGACGGTGGCAATCATAGTACGTTCATTCGTGCTGGATGCAATTGAGCGATGGCCTAAACGATATGATTGATATGCAAGGTTTTGATTTTTGTCTTCCCCACGGCCTAAAATCACTTTACGTCCTTTTATTTCATCAATCCAATAGCGAGGTTTAGCCCATTCGTGATTGAATTGCGAAATCATTTTTCCCTCATATAGCGGGAGTCTACCTTTTGCTGGTTCGGTTTTGAATAGATGGCTATCTCCAGTCATGTGAAATTCGTTACCAAGCACCAAATTCCATTTACCAGGAAGCCTCTCTCCGAGACGCGGGAATACATTCATCTTGTTGAATACGCAAACATCCGCCTCATTCTTAAACTCTATGACTGAAAGCGAGTCTGGCGAAAGGCGACGAATGAGATTTATTGAGATCAGGGTTGCGCCTTCCTGCGGAAAGCATTCCAGTTCTGCAACCTCGTGGCGCATAAATGCAGCTGGAAAAGTTTTGGTAACCCCACCCTTCTCGAAAGTTAGAACGTTGAATTTGAAACGGCTGTCAACACCTTCAAAAATTTGCTTACGATTCTCAAAACAAAACAAGCCCGTGACTTTACTTTGGGTAAAGAGCATTTCGCGCAGTTGTTTTGTGCCCAGATCAGTATAAATACCGCTGGGAATCACGATGCCACAGTATCCGTCCGTACGAAGGAGGTTAAAACACTGTTCCGTGAAGAGCTTGTAAAGGTTGATATCCGTACCAGACTTTTTACCGTCCACAACGCTAATCTGGTTTTTGAATTGGGGGGCGGCACGGAAGAAGGCGCTAAGATGCGGGTAACTACTCAAATAATCGAGCCACGCCTTGCGAATTTCAGGATCGCGAAGGAGTTCGGATTGCTCTTTCTCGAAATCGTGAATGGTCATTTTCTTTTTGGTGACAAGGTCGGAGAACTCCTCAAAAAATTCTTTGGAATTGGGTTTGAAAATCTCCCAGGGTGGATTGGTGATTATTGCGTCAAAACCGCCCCGCTTGTTGATGATCTCGTCAAACTCAAATCCCCAGTGAAACGGTTTAAGGGCTTCAATATCGGACTGTTTAAGAGCGCGCCTGACCGGCCTGCCGTCGGCTTTTTTCTTCTCATCCCATACGGCCTGTTCGTATTTAATGCCGAGCTTGGAAAATTCATCGAGAAGGATTGAGTTGAGGGTTTCAACTGACTCTTTTTTCTTGGCTTCAATCTGATCGCGAAGTGAACGCAAATTGTCCGTGTATGTCGCTGTGTGTCGATATGTATCAAGGAGTCTGTTTCTCTCTTGAAGCACTTGACGATAGCTTTTACGGAAAAGCTCTGCGGGATGACGTTTTTCGAACTCGGTATCATCGACACGCATCAGTCCGATGAGAGAATTACCAAATTGGACATTGAAGTCGATATTTGGAAGTGGCTCAAGATCATCAACGTTGTTGGCTGCGGCCACCAATGCGAGAAAGAGCCTTAATTTGGCGATTTCTACGGCCTCCTCCATAATGTCAACCCCAAAGAGGTTGTCCGTAATGATTCTTTTCTTGATAAAATAATTGACGCTTGGGTGAACCTTCTCAATTTCTTTCAGCCATTTTGTCAGCTTCTGGTCAGAAAGAAATTTGGTCTTGCCAATTAAGGCCGAGTAGATGTTTATCAAGGTTTTCATCGCCGCAACCAAGAAAGCCCCCGATCCGCAAGCGGGATCAAGAATACTCAAAGAAGGCAGGACATCGTTCAGGAGTAACTTGCACAAGAGCGCGTCAAGATTCAATAATAAGTCTGCGATTGAATCAAAATGCCTTTCCGCCAATACGCCAGGTATCCCAGGGCTGTTGACCTTGTCCAAGACGAGATTCTGAATCGTTCGTTCGCAGAGGTATTCCGTGATTTCAGGGCGGGTGTAATAAGCTCCAAACGCTTTTTGATTGATGTATTTTTCAAAGATGTACCCCAAAACGTCGGGGTTGATCTCGTTATCTTCGCCGCCAGGCGTATCGTTGAGATTCCATGAATACCGATGGAAAAGCCCCAAAAGATTTTCAAATGCTTTATCGGGAACTGAGATTTTAGGATTTGAAAGCTCGACGGGGTGAGGTAAAAATAACCCACCATTCAGATATTTTATTTTTCCAAGAATCTGCTGAGCTTGTTTGGATCGCTGACCTTCGGGTTTTGCAAAACCTTCAAAGAACAGTATTTTCAAGAAATCTCTGTAAAAGCAGTTTTTACCTTTTGTCGTGCTTTGGGTTAATTTGCTTTGAAGGTAATTCTGGTCGCCGCCATCAATAAAACCTTTCTTTTGAAGAAAATAAATGAACATCAGGCGGTTTAGCAGAACTGAGGCATACCATCGGCGCTGTTGGTCGTCGGAGATGCCTTCAATAAGTTCCAAAAAGGCAATATGCTGACTATGAAACTCTCCGTAAAACTTTTTCGTTACCCGCTCAACATCGAGGGCGTTTTTGAGGCGCCTTGCCACTTCAACGACTGAAACATCTCCTGACTTGTCAAAATCGCCGATCTCGAAAACAATGCTACTGAGCTTACTGATAAAAAGGTCGCCTGGCTGACCTTTAAAATAGGGATGCTCCCGTGGATATATTTTTCGATCTTCCCGCTTCGCCCAAAACCAAATGCTCTGAGTGCGCTCTTTATCGGTAAAAATAATCAGGTTTTCATGAAAGAGCTTGGAGATTTCTTGATGCAGCGATTTTCTGGATTTTGAGTCGGGTATTTTCCCATCCGAAGAGGTAATCTCTAAAACAACAACGCCTGCTAAATTCGCTACTTGACGATAAGAAACATCCACACCGGAAAAATTATTTGTTTCTGCTTTCCGATTGGCTGGTTTCGACCAACCAAGCTCTTCAATAAAAAGAGTATCAAAATCGAATCTTTGGAGAAGGTCTCTGGTTCGGGGGATATTTAATGTGCCCATTATTTCTGTGACAATCCTAACGAGCAGATGATGCGAGGATCAGTTACTTCGTTGTCCTTATAAATCTGGCAGAGCCTGCTTTCATCACGCAAGGCAACAACGAGTTGAGCAAGAGCATCATCTGATAGTCCGCTTCGTAACTGACGATTCAAGGTGTCCGTAGCCGTTTGTCTGAGTGGATAGCGGTATACCTCATCAATGGCTTTCAATAATGCGTCGGTCTCAGAAAGCGTTCCTTTAACTTCTTCAGCGTAGCGTTTCAGTCGTTCGTAAGTGCGGAACCGCGCGCCAGACGGCCTTCCCAACTGTCCTCCGACCGTTTTTTCTTCG
>CAYJQR010000104.1:0-5995 GCA_964372345.1 uncultured Planctomycetia bacterium
GGGCGGCGTTTAGAATTTCAAACATCGGCTCAAGGAAGTTTATTTTCCTTGGGTTTTTGTTTTTTTAGGAGATTTTAGGTGGCGAAAAAAATACTGATTCTCGATGACGAAGAGCTGATCATTCGCACCCTTGCGAGGCTTTTGGAGAAGAACGGCTATGAGGTCATGGTGGTCAAGAATGGAGAAGACGCGGTTGCCATGGCGGAAGCGGAGGATTTCGATTTGATTATTTCGGACATCCGGATGCCGGGGATGAACGGATTGCAAGCCATGAAAACAATCTACAAGAATAAGAAAATCCCGACGATTTTTATCACCGGATACGCGGACCCTCTTTTGGAAGAAACAGCAAAACAAACAGACGCCGTCGCGTATATTTATAAGCCGTTTGATCTGTCTGAACTGATGGGGAGAGTAAAGGCAGTGTTAGATAGGTAAAATGGACCTAGGGAACTTACCCCGTTGATTTAGTCGAATACAACACCATTAAACCGCTTTTGAGAGGTCGGATTTTGAAAGAAGAGGTTGTTCTCTATGAAAAGAGAAATTAGAGTTTATGTCGAGGATATCTTAGAAAGCATCACGCGGATAGAGGAGTACACAAAGGGGATTACAGATGAGGAGTTTCATGAAAACCTTCAAGCGCAAGATGCGGTGATCCGGCGGCTAGAGATCATTGGAGAGGCGGTTAAGGGAATTCCTGATGAAATTCGCAAGCAATAATGAGGGGACGAAGTGTTTGATAAAATATTAAAGGAAATTAGACAAAAGATTCAGATACTCCAGTACGTCGTTACTCTCCATGCCGAAGAAGAAATGGAGAATGAAGATCTTAGTATCTATGATGTGGAGAGTGGTATTCTAACAGGAAGAATCATCGGACGACAGAAAGACAAACAGACTGGTGAATGGAAATACCGCATGAGAGGAACTTCAATTGATGAGCGAATGATCGAGATCATTGGAAAGATTGGCCCAAGTGGAATGCTAGTGATCATCACGGTTTATACCGTTTAATTAAAGGATTAAACAAGGAGAGAATGAAAATGAAATGTGACTATTGTGGAAAACAAAGAGCCAAAGCCATGCATATTGCAAGGACGTATGGCAGGGGAAAAGATCTGTTACTGATCGAAAATGTCCCTGTCATTGACTGTCCGGATTGCGGTGAGAGTTATATGAGCGCTCAGACGCTTCATGAGGTCGAACGAATTAAACTTCACCGACGGAGTTTTGCCATCAAACGCCCTGTTCAGGTGGTTGCGTTTGCGGCTTAACCTTGACCGATAACTTGGCGCAAAACCGATGGATCTAGGAAATCTACCCCTTTTAACAAAGGTGAAAGAGTACCGCAAGCGGGCGGCGGAGATCAAGAGCTATCTGGACCAGCATCCCGACGAATGGCCGCGCTTCCAGGCGGAGGTCAGTTCCTCGATTGACGCGATCCTGCTGGATATCCTGAATTTTGAAAAAGAGAACATCGTCGGCAACGAAGAGCAGGTCTATCGGCTGAAGAAGCTGTTTGAGAAAAGGTTTAGAAAATATTTTTTGCATGGAGAAACTGTAAGATGGGCTTTTCAAAAGCCATATGGATATGCCGGTGATTTTAAGATTATTGACGATGTTTACCGTAACCACCCAAACACAACCGGGTTCGAACGTCTTTTTGATAATCATTTCTTAGAACTTGGAGTAGCATCGGCAGTTCGCAATCGCAAACAAGATTTCAAAAAGATGATACGTGATTTTGTAAAGGAGAATCACGGTCGAGAGTTAAGAGTCATGAATTTAGCTTGCGGGCCTGGCAGAGACCTAAAAGAACTTTTAGAAGAAGACAAAGAAGGGCTATTTTTAAAAGTTTCTTTTGATTGTTATGACGCCCATGATAGGGCGCTTGACTATAGTAAAAGCTTATTAAACGGCGCAAAACATATTAGCTTTATTCGTGAAAATGCAGTGCGGTTGGCTCTAAAAAAAGATATCGAAAAGGATGTGTTAGTTCGATACAATCTTGTTTATTCAACGGGATTATTTGATTATTTAGATGGACGAGTGGCTGTCCGACTAGTGACTAATCTGCGTAAATTGCTTCTGCCAGAAGGACTCATGGCCATTTCTAATGCTACAGATAAATACAGCAACCGATCTGTTTTCTTAATGGAGTGGGTGATGGATTGGAATCTCATCTGTCGAACGAACCAAGAGTTTCGGAGAATCTTTCTTGAAGGAGGGTTTTATGGCAATACTCTTTAGCAAGAAAGAATAAATAAATGTACTATTTAATCTCAAGCTTGATAAATTTTGTAACAAGTTTCGCGTTGGCTCTTCTTGTCTATTTTGGGAATCCACGGGGGAAGCTCAACAAGGCGTTCACTGCTTTCTTAATCAGTATCAGCATTTGGGCATTTGGTTATTCACTTTGGCAATTCTATCAACATGTTTCTCCTAATGGCGAAAAAGCGCTTTTCTGGATTCGATTCGGGATGATCGGCGCTATCGTCATTCCCATCACCTTCACAGAGTTTGTAATTCGGTTTGTTAATCAAGAGAAAAGGTATCAGCTAATTCGAAAGATCAATATAGCCATAGGGCTATTCTTGATTCTTTCTTCCTACACACCCTTCTTTATAGAGGGTACTTTCTCTATACTCTCTTTTCCGTTTTGGCCAGTGCCCGGTATTTTATTGCACTTGCAACTTACCATTTTTGCGATAAATGTATTACTGGCTCACTTATTGATGTTCAAACAGTGGCGTTGCTCAAGTCAGGTTTCAAAAACTAGAGTGGGAATCGTGTTTTGGGCATCTTTTATCGGGTTTTCAGGAGGGTTAACAAACTATCCCCTTTGGTATCGAATTCCTATCCTTCCATTAGGGAATATTTGTGCCTCTGTTGTTGTCATTCTAGTAGCTTATGCTATTCTCCGCTACCGCCTCCTCGATATTAAGGCGGCGGCTTTCTACGTATTTCTTCTTGTGTTAGTTTGCATTCCGCTTCTAGGGATTCCATTTTGGATGGATTCTTGGCTGGATAGATTCTTGGGGGTTGATCGGGCGATCAGGTATCAATGGGCACCGCTGGTGGCGATGGCGCTGTTTGCCAGCAGTGGGCCATTTATTTATCTACGGCTGATCAATCGCGCCGAGCGAAAAAAGATCAAGGCGCGGAACGAACGGCTCAAGAAACTCAAGAAACTCTCCGCGAATATGGTGTTTATGACGACGAAGAAGCCGCTGATACAGGCGGTGGTGCATCAGGTGGTGAAGATCATGCAAGTGACGCACGCGGCCCTTTATGTGAGAGTCCCTCAGGAAGAGGAGAAGGAACTGGAAGGGGTTCAGAAACAGGGGGAAAAGGAAAAAGGGGAGAGCAAACGGGCCTATCAATTGGGAGACCATTGGGGGCCTGGGTTTCCAAACATTTCTTTCCTGGAAAGTTTAACAGAGGGAGCGTCGGTGCTGGTGGATGTGTTAAAACAGGAGCGGTTTCGCAAAAGCGAGCAAGCTTTGGAGCGAGACGGGATCCGTCATTGGGCCGATCGGTGGGGATTGACGGCTGAAGAGGCAGGGGCGCTAGAGGTGGTGATGTTGGGGATGAGCGTTAGTGTGGTGATTCCGGCGTATGAGGCGAGCGGCCGGCTCTTTGGTTTTTTGGTGTTAGGGGCCAAGAGGGATGGATCGGTTTTGGAGCCGGAGGAGCTGTCGGAGTTGATGATTTTGGCCAATCACGGGGCTTCAGCAATCCAGGCGGCGGAAGGGTTAGCGGAGCAGAAAAGGCAGCAGGCGGAGCTGTTTCACGCGGCGGCGCTGGCGAACCTGGGGACGATGGCGGGGAACATCGGCCATCAGATCAATAACCGGCTGCAGTCGCTAGGAGCGATAGCCGGGAATTTGTCTTGGAGAGTCAGAAACATCTTATTAAAAGAGGGGGCTGATCCGGCGAAAAAAGAGGAGGTCTTAAAAGATTTAGGGCGGCTCTTGCCGAAGATGGAAGAGGAGGTTGTGCGGGCGGGGAATATCGCCAAATCCATCCGCCGGCTGGCGAAACCCGAAGGGCTTAAAGAGACCGAGTTTGAAAAGGTGGTGGAGTTTATTCAGGAGATGGCGGTCTACAAGATCAAGGTGGAGGAGATTGATTTTGAAGTGGTGATGGCCAAACCGTTAGAGAAGATCTGGGGAGACATTGCGTTATTAGCGGAGGTATTCTTAAATCTAATTGATAATGGCAATGACGCCATTGAGGAGAGGAAAGAACGGATCCAGAGGAAAGAGCTCCCATGGAATCAGCCGAGCCCCTATCGCGGGAAAATTCTTTTACGCAGTCGCAAGGAAGGGGAGTGGGTCATCACCGAGGTAAAAGACAACGGCATTGGAATTAAGCCGGAGGGGATGAAGAAGTTATTCACGCCGTTCTGGACGACGAAGGGGGCTGGCAAGGGGACGGGATTGGGGGTGCATGTGCTGCACCAGATTGTGCTGGCGCACAAGGGGAAGATCGAGGTGGAAAGCCAGTATGGCGAGGGGGCGAAGTTTACCATCCGGCTGCCGGTGTCAAATGAAGCCCAAACTTATGGAGTGAAGCGAACATAAGTTTGATGCTGAATTTGACCCTTGACATTTTTCATTGACTCGAGAGTTTGGCCAGGAAAAATGTCAAGGGTTCAATTCGGACAAATCATTTATGTCGCACTGAGGGCTCCATAAATGATGTCCTCATTGAAGGGAGAGGAAACAGATGGCCAAAAGAATTTTACTAGTGGATGATGAAGAGATGATCCGAGAAATGGTCGGGGGATTGTTGAGAGATTCATTGGGGGATGACGCGAAAGTTCTCATGGCCAGCGACGGGGATGAGGCGGTGCGAATAGCGCAAGAGACACAGCCCCAGTTGATCTTACTGGACTATACGCTGCACGCGCCGTTGGAAGGGTTCCCGATGTTAGAGAAAGTGCGATCGGCAGCGCCGCAGGCGAAGATATTCTTAATGAGCGGGGCGTTAGATTTGGAGGAAAAAGAAGTGAAACATCATGGAGCAGATGGTTTTATTGGTAAGCCGATCCAGATGGAGCCGTTACTGAAGTTGGTCCAAAAAGAGATGGCGGGGGGATAAAACCATGGGGAGTATAGAAAAAGAGGTTGTTCAAAGACAATTATCCAGTTTAAGAGAAGCGGTCTCGAAGTTGATTCACCGAGCGATCAGCTCACTGACGGTGGCGAGTGGGAACGCTCAGATAGTGGCGATGCGGTGGAAGGAAAAATTAACGGAGGAGGATCTTTATCGGGTCAAGCAGATTGACGAACAGATTCGATGGGCGACGGCGATTTTTCAACAGGTGATGCGATTCTCTAAGCAGATGGAAGAGGAAATGGCGGCGCTTGGGATGGATGAAGTGGTGAAGGAGGTGGTTGAAAACTTCCCAGGGAAATTTTCTTTGGAACAAATCCAGATGCAAGTTCAACTGAATGCCGGCTGTAAAATTCTTGCAAATCCGAGACAATTGAAAGAGACGATTATGGAGCTTCTAGGCAATGCCTATCAGGCAATGGACGGAAAAGGGAAGATCATCATCAAGACAGAACGTTTCGACAAAAGGGTTTGCCTGCTCATCGAGGATACGGGGACCGGGATCGCTCCGGAGGTTGTGAGGGATAAAATTTTCCAGTCTTTCTATACGACTAAAAACAATCACTATGGTCTGGGGTTATACATGAGTCATCTGATCGTCTCTATTCATGGTGGAGCCATTCAATGTGAGAGTGAAGTAGGAAAAGGGATGAAATTGACGATGGAGTTACCTGTTCTACTGGATCAATAAACGAGAAGATTCATTGTAAGATAAATGACATGAACCCATTACACCAGCTGGCTACCGGGATTGTTAAACGGCTCACAGACAAAGGCTTTCAGGCGCTTTTTGCCGGGGGATGTGTCCGCGACCAGCTGATGGGAAAAGCTCCCAAAGACATTGATATCGCTACCGATGCCCCCCCTGAAA
>CAYJQR010000105.1:0-5933 GCA_964372345.1 uncultured Planctomycetia bacterium
TCTCCTCTGCGTCCCCAAATGCCCCTACCGCCGATGAACTTGCGGAATCGCTGCGCCAAAAGATAATCGCTTGCCTATTCCTTTTTAATTGGATATAATCACATCTCTCATTGGCAAAAAAACAAAAAAGGAAATTTCTTAAGGAGGAGTGATTCTTATGTCTGATATCGTTAGCGTCGGTCAAGCAGTTCCTGATTTTGAGATGGAAGTTTATCTCCCTTTAGAGGGAGATTTTGGCAAAATCAGTTCACAGGAAATCAAGTCCGCCAAGAAATGGGCGATTCTTGTTTTTTATCCGGCCGATTTCACCTTTGTCTGCCCAACCGAGTTAAAGGATTTAGCCGAGGAATATAATACCCTCAAGAAATTGGGGTGCGAGGTTATTTCGGTCAGCACCGACACCAAGTTTTCTCACCTTGCCTGGCAGCAGTCTGAGAAACTGTTGGAAAAGGTGGTGTACCCAATGGCGGCTGACCCCACCGGAAAAGTCTCCCGGCTCTTCGGTGTTTACGACGAAACCACGGGCCTCGCGTTACGAGGGACTTTCATTATTAACCCTGACGGGAAACTGGTCGCTTCTGAGGTGAATTTCTATAACGTGGGAAGAAATGCCAGAGAATTAACCCGAAAGATGAAAGCCAACGAATACCTGGTAAAACATCCTAACGAAGCCTGCCCCGCCCGATGGGAAGAGGGAAGCAAAACACTCAAACCTTCCGCGAAGATTGTTGGTAAAGTCCACCAGGCATTGGCGGGAATTAAATAAAAACGGAGAATGGAAAATAGAAAATGGGAAAAGCTTTAATCCAATTTCCACTTTCTATTTTTCATTCTCCTCGTGTTGATCTTCCGGCACCTCGGTTTCAAAACTCTGCACGACCCGGTTGACTTCCATTTCGGTCTTCTCAATCTTCTTCTTGCAAAGTTTGATCAGTTCCGCCGCCCGTTTGACTTCCTGAGCCAGATCGTCAATATCAACTTCTTCTTGTTCAATCTTTTTCAAGATTGTTTCCAGTTCTTCCATCGCTTTACCGTATTTGATCTCTTTAGCGCTCATGTGCCCCCTCCCCTACAATAATGTTTTTTCAATCTCTAATGGGTTATCTTCTCCTTGCAACCGCCGTTTTTCCATCACTCGGCTTCTTGCCTGTCCATCCACCAAAACCGTCGTTAATACATCCCCCATTCTCACCCCGGAAAGCTGCCGGATCGTCCGCCCTTTGCTGTCTAATGACAGAGTATATCCCCGCTTCAGTACCTGAATTGGGTCGGCCGCGTTTCTGCGGATTGAAAAAATTTCCAGTCGAGAACGCGCGTTTTTGAACCGGAATTCCAGAAGTTTCAGAAATGATTGACGCAATTGTTCAATCGCTTTCGATGAATCCATCATCCAGAGAGCCGTCTTTAAACGAATCCTCTGGGAAGCGCTTTCCAGTCGGAGCAGTGTTTGCCGGATCAAGCGGTTGTGCGATTGGCGGGTCCGCCATGCCGCATTCTGTAATATTTGCCTTGCCTCCCCCACTAAGCCACGACCTGAACGAATCATTTCTTTTTCCAGTTCGTTTAATTGCTGATCCTCTTGCCGGATTAGAAAAATGCTTCGTTCAACGATTTCGCTCCCGTGCCGATCCAGTTTTCCCAGATAGTTTTTCACTAATTCGGTTAAATACCGGGCCGCCGCCGTCGGTGTCTTCTGGTAGGTATGCGCGACCAAATCACTGACCGAAAGATCAATCTCATGGCCAAGTCCCGTGAAAACGGGAAGCCCGGAATGAGCAATCGCCCTGGCTATTTTAAGGTTATCAAACCAGGCCATATCCGAACGCGATCCCCCTCCCCGGATAATGACAATCACGTCCATCGGCTGCTGGTTCAATAGTTCGATCGCGCGGCAAACATCCTGTTCCATCTGTTGTCCCTGCATCCGCGCGTCGACATGGAATACTCGAAAACCGTAGCGGCTCTCTGCCAGTTCTTTTAAGAAGTCATGATAAGCGGCGCTGTTGTAAGACGTGATCAGCCCCACCTTGAGCGGCACCCAAGGAAGCGGCAGCATTTTATTCTTTTCCAAAAGACCTTCTTTTTTCAACGCTTCCAATATCGACTGGCGTTGCTGCGCGATCTTTCCGAGGGTGTAGTAAGGATCCATATCCACTACTTTCAACTGATAACTGCCGCTGGGCGGATAGAGATCCACCACGCACTCAAACCTGACCTCGATATCGTCCCGCAGCTGAAAACCAGCCTCGATTTTTCTCAAGCTGTTTGCCAGCCGCTGTTTCACACCGTCGAAAATCACTGCCGTAATCCGCGCCAGAACCTGTTCGTTATCGGGATTCTTTTCGCATAATTCAAAGAAAATATGATTGCGGTGGGCATTCCGATCGTAGTTCTTGATCTCTCCCTGCACCCAAATGGTAACGGGATACTGTTGCTTGAGATAATTCTGCACTTCCGTATTCAGCTCGACTATGGTGTAGATCTTAATACGCGTCTGGGTTTCCATGACTAGTTGACATCATTCTATCATTGCTTCATAATAATCAACGTGAAAAAATTGATTCTAGGATTTGCTTTTTACCTTTATGTTTTTTTTGTCCTCGCTTACTCCCGCCGGTGGTTCTTCCGTGACTGGGTTATCAATCGAAAAGAAGTTTCAGAAGCCGCCGGGCCATGGTTTCTTGTGGCGTTCCTAAGCGCATGGATCGTTCTTTGCTGTTTTTATCTATTCTCCCGTCCCTGGGTAAAACAAACAATCGTCTCCTTTGTCCACTGGATTGAAGCTTTACCTCTACGGCAGTGGATTCTCTGGGTTTTACTAGCGTCCATTGCCGTAAGGCTTTTTTGGTTTTACATAAACTCACTCGCAATGGGGAAAGATTTCTTCGCCGCTAAGGTCATCTCCAAAACGGTAAAGTACCACCTGGTCATGGCGGAACAGATTCTTTCCGGCCAAGGATTCTCATGGAATGGACAGCCGATTTCTATGCGCCCTCCCGGATACGCGTTTGTGGAAGCTGTTTTATTTTCGTTCTTTGGCATTGGGAACCCTTGGCCGATTATCCTCTTCAACAATCTGTGCGGTATTTTATTGGTTTTCTGCGCTTACGGAATCGGGAAGGCGCTGTTTAACGAACTGGCCGGCCGGTTAACCGCGCTATTATCCATCTTCTCTTGGCATGATTTGTTCTTTTCGAATATTCTCATCGAAGATTTTCTCTTTACGTTTCTTTTTATTCTTATTGTTTACTTTATCGTCTCCAGAAAAAACAGTTTTTACGTCTCGATGACCCTGGGCGGACTTATATTGGTTTGGACAAGTTTCGTATTTAAATATTTCCTGCTGCCGTCTATCCTCGCTTTCGCGCTCTTGTTCATACTGATTTTATTGAGCCGATACCGATCTCACTGGCGCCACGCGGCCGGCATCGGACTTTTGCTTGGACTCACTAGCTATGTCAGGCCCCCATTACTTTTGATGCCTTTTATTCTTCCAGTTGTTTATAAACTTCAGGGTTTTTCACTCAAGTCGGGCATACGAAACAGCGTGGTTGTTTTTTTAGTAATGCTAGCGACGCTAAGCCCTTGGATTCTCCGTAACTCACTGGCTAATGGCAGATTCACTTCTCTTTCGACGACAGGGGGTCAAACCTTTCTTGAGGACACTGAACAGATTTGTCCAAAGGACGCTGAATTCCTGAGATTTAAAAGTTTAAGGAAGGACGACCTCACGGGTATTTATTTTATGATTATTGAACGACGCAAAGACACTATTGGGATTAATCAAAGCGCCGTAGACAAACAATTATTCACTTATGCCCTAAAATGCATCCTTCGCAATCCCATAGGTTATCTCAAAATGGCGGGCAAGCGCGCTTTACAGCTTCTACTCAATGCCGATCAGGTATTACTGAATATCATGGTTAAAGACCACATTCATCTGCCAACCGTGTGGGGAGGATACTTAACAGCGCAGCTACTGAATGTGATTGCTTACACAGCCATTCTGCTGCTGGCCGGCATCGGAATCTTCCACGCGTTTCAAAACCAGCGCCGTCATTTGGTCGGGTTCATGTTTCTTTTCTATTATTCGGCCCTGCTTGTATTTCTGTTCAATCCTCTCAACCGCTACCGGATTCCGATTTGGACATTCCTCTACCTCTACGCCGCTGATGGAATGATGAAACTGCTAAAAAAGAAACTAGATTTCTAATATCTTGGGCGCTTGGGTCAAATTCTTCATCCCGTCGGAAGTCACAATCACCATATCTTCCAGCCGAATTCCACCGGCGTCAAGATAATAGAGCCCAGGTTCAACGGTCACCACCATCCCCGCTTTTAGGATCCATTGGGCCTTGCTGACGCGGGGGGGCTCATGGACTTCCAGCCCAAGCCCATGCCCTGTCCCATGGAAAAACCCCTGCATTCTTCCCTCTTTTTCGCCGGTATGAAACCCCAGGCTTTCGAAATAATCGGTGATCTCCTGATGAATGGCCTGTCCATCAGCGCCGTCTTTAATTCTGCGAAACGCGATCTCTTGTCCCTCCAAAACCGCTTGATACATCTTTTTTACTTTCTCTAAGGCCTTTCCGCGAACCACGGTGCGCGTCATGTCGGCAAAATACCGCGTTCTGGCCGACTGGGGAAAAATATCCATCACAATCGGTTCGTGAGCCGGCAAGTGCCCGTTTCCCTCGTTGTGAGGATCTACAGCGTCTTTTCCTGCGGCAACAATCGTGTGCTGGGCGACGCACTCAAACCCCATGAGAGTCACGTTGAGCACTTTTTTAATTAATTCCGAAGTGAGCGGCTGGCCGTGCGCGTATAAAAAATTATTTTTAATTTCACTAGCGGCAATCATCCCAATCGCCGCTTCCAACGCCTGCTCTGTACTCCGCTGCGTTTCGGTAATATTTTGGATTTCCTCTTCTGACTTGATCATTCTCTCTTCAAAGAAGGGATCGTTCTTGGCTTGGACTTCGTAACCGTAACGCCGCAATTCGTCCCCATAAATCAGCGGGAAATTACTGGGGACTTGAATGGAAGCAACTCCATATTCTTTGAGCAATAAATCCACGGCTGTCAGAGAACCGTTCCCGTGAACCGTCTTCGTTCTCTGGGAAGGCTTCCGCGTCCATTGTGACAATGACAGGACTTCATCCACTTTGGCCTGGCTTTTAGCGCGATCAAGTTCTAAGTCGCTCATGAGCAAAATTTTCTTCCCGTCAACTTGGACAAAGACGAAGGAATCCGGCGCTAAAAACCGCGTCGCGTAATAGAGGTTGGCGTCTTTCTCGCTATCGGCAATGATGAGTTTGGCTTGTTTCATTTTCATTTTTGTCATTGCGAGGACCCGCCAGCAACCCATTCGAACCACCGGCGAGATTTCGGTTCATATCATTTAACAATTTCAAACAAATCTTTCGGGTCATCGAGTACTTTAAACTCCCATGCGCCAAAACTGCCGTCTGCGTTCACCGCGATAACCCATTCTTTGGTAGCCTGCCATTTGGCTTTATCCTGATCCGTCGTCTCTCCTTTAACTTCTAATAGCAGGTGGCGACTGCCCTCGATTAAACGGCCGATTCCTTTTTGGCTCATATTCTACCTTTACGCATAAAATCGTCATAACTCATTGATATTAAACCTTAAAAAAAAAATAAACGATTTACTAATTCTATTTTTTATCAATACGCATAACAATTTATATTACAACTAGTTATGAATAATTAACTAATAATTTTTCTAATAACTTACTAATAACTTTTAGCGCTTATTGATGCCGGCAGTAATCCATTTAGGCGCCCTATCAGAGCCCAGATTTTTAAGTATCTTTTCTTTATTCGCCATTTGATTTAATAGGTTATTGATTTTATTTGTCACAATTGCTATTACAGATGTTGCAATGGCCGATATCCAATCCGGTGACAAAT
>CAYJQR010000106.1:0-5866 GCA_964372345.1 uncultured Planctomycetia bacterium
TGATCAAAATTGGAGGTCCCATCCAGGGGATCCACATACCAGCAGAGCTGGGGCGCCCGCCCGCCCGCCCCTACAAATGAAACCCCATGGCATAATCCTTCCCCTGCGCAGGGACTGGATTCTTCAGCAACAATCCGGTGATCTGGGAATTTCCTGCGTAGAATCTGTAGAACTTGTGCCTCCGAACGCCGATCGGTTTCTGTCACGAGGTTCACCGGATTATTGTTTTTGTAGAAAGTCCGATGAACCTTCCCGAAATTGGATCGGATAATTTTTCCAGCCGCCAGGGCCGCAGAGATGGCTGTTTTCAAAAGGGGGGTCGTATTCATAATGCCAGCTATCGTAACACAGTAGGTTCTATGGCGCAAGTGGGGGCAGACCTATGTGTGCGATGTAGGGGCGTGATTTATCACGCCCTCAATAGGGCGCAATAAATTGCGCCCCTACAAATGGGCAACCACGGGGGGTTGCCCCTACACATATGTATATCTGCATATGTTTCAACAGGATGCAAAGTTAATAAATATAGGGTAAACTTATAGATAGAAACGAAAGGGGGATATTATGAACGAAAAATGGAAGGAGCAGGCAAAGACGCTGTGGCAGAAGGTGAATGACGGGTTTGAAAGAGGGATGGAACTAGCCGCCAAATCGGCTGAGACGTTCGCTGAGAAGGCGGGAGAAACAGCGCAAATGACCCAATATCGAATCGAGATCATGCGGCTCGAGCATCAAATCTCCCGCAAATTCGCCAGACTGGGGAGCGTGGTTTATGAGAAGGCGATTCGCGAAGGAGAAAAAAATCCGACGCGGGATCCGGAAGTCATCGCCCTGATCGAAGACGTTAAGCGGTTAGAAACCGATTTAGCGCAGACACAATCACTCCTTGAGAAGGAA
This sequence comes from uncultured Planctomycetia bacterium, assembly GCA_964372345.1. Lineage (GTDB taxonomy): Bacteria > Omnitrophota > Gorgyraeia > JACOVV01 > JACOVV01 > JACOVV01. Next base: position 898 of record CAYJQR010000106.1, read on the forward strand.
CATTTCGCGAGAGTGTAAGCAACAGGCAACGGGGTAAAGGCCTCAAGCGAGTCCAATCGCTTGAGGCCTTTTTTTATGATATAATCAACTGACTTATTCCCATGTCCATGCAGAAAATTCGTGTCGCATATATCCTCACCCAGCTTGAATTAGGGGGAGCGCAGAAGCATCTCCTCTCACTCCTGGAACGTTTGAATTCCGAACGGTTCCACCCTATTCTGCTGACTTCCGCGAAACCGGGGCCGCTGACTCCGTATGCCAAAGAGCTGTTGGGAGATCGCCTGATCGAAATCGCCTCACTCCGGCGCGAAGTCAATCCCGTCTTAGACCTTAAAGCGGGCCGGGAAATTTTCTCAGTTCTTCAAGCGCATCCCGTTGACTTGGTGCATACGCACAGCTCGAAAGCGGGGATCTTTGGAAGATGGGGGGCGTACAGGGCGGGAATCAAAAATATTGTCCACACCGTGCACGGTTTTGGGTTCACGCCGGAACAGCCCCTCTGGGAGAGGCGGCTTTATATTGGAATGGAACAGCGGGCCGCGGCGGTCACAAGCCGCATTGTTGCCGTCTCCAAGGCGGTCATAGAAGAAGGGTGCCGGTGGAATATCGGGATTCGATCCCAGTATGAATGGATTCCTTGCGGGATTGATATAGAGGGATTTGAACAGGAATTAAAAATTCCTTCGGCAAATCCGTTGGTAACAATGATCGCTTGTTTTAAACCCCAAAAATCCCCCTTAGATTTTGTCCGGGCCGCCGCGAAAGTCGTCCCTGATTTTCCTCAAGTGAGATTTCTCATGGTCGGAGACGGCGTTCTTCGATCCCAGGTAGAAAAGGAACGGGAGCGGCTCAATCTAGGAGAGAAACTGATTCTGGCAGGATGGCGACGGGATATTCCGGCGATTCTTGCGGCAAGCCAAGTGGTCATTTTGACGAGCCGCTGGGAGGGGTTACCCGTGACCTTACTGGAAGCGATGGCGAGCCGGAAACCAATTGTCGCCACCGCCGTCGGAGGAATACCCGAAATCGTCCGGGACGGAGAAAACGGTTTTCTCTCTCCGGCGGGGGATGTCGAGGCGATCGCCCGCTCCATCCGCCGGCTCCTGGAGAATCCCGGTCTGGCGGCCGCGATGGGGGAATGCGGGAGAAAACGATTATCTGCCGATTATGAAGTGACAGAGACAGTCAGGCGGTTAGAAAATTTATACGAGGAACTCCATAGTTCAATCCCATGTCTGACATTGCCATACTAGGAGCCGGGTTAGCCGGTTTAAGCGCCGCTTATCATCTAAAAAAAAATTACGTGTTATTTGAACGCGACAGCGAAGTAGGCGGCGTCTGCCGCTCTTTCCATTGCGGCGGATATACGTTTGACGCGACGGGGCATGTGCTTCATTTCCGGACTCCAGAAGTGGGTGATTTTGTTCAAGAACTCCTCGGCGGGGAATGGATTGAAAGCGAACGGAGCGCGTGGGTTTATACTCAAGAAAAATATATCCCGTATCCCTTTCAATCTCATTTTAACCAGCTTTCGGACCCGGTTCGGCAGGAGTGTTTGAGCGGGTTTCTTGCGGCGCAAAAAACTCAAACCGCAAACCCGCCAGCGACCTTCGAGGAATGGATCCTCTCTCGTTTCGGCGCCGGAATTGCCCGGCATTTTTTGATTCCCTACAACACCAAACTATGGGGAGTGGCTCCTAAAGAGTTAGGCATTGACGGGGTCCAAAAATATATTCCGGTCCCGACCCTTGAGGAAATCGTTACCGGTGTGCCGAGGTCGTTAGGATATAACGCCCTGTTTTATTATCCCATGCGCGGAGGGATTCAACAGGTCGCGCTGGCTCTGCAGGAAAAATTGACCGGGCCTGTCCGTTTGGAATATGAAGCGAAGCGAATTGATCTCAAGGAACAGCGCGTTCATTTTATCAACGGGGAAAGTTTTAGTTACCGTCAATTGCTTGCCACGATTCCTCTGCCGGAATTGGGGCGGCTGCTCTGGCCGCTGCCGGCGCGGATCCAGCGGTTTTTTGATCAACTTCAGTGGGTCGCGGTCTGCAGTTTCCATTTCGGCGTCCGGGACGTCAAGGAACGGCAAAAACATTGGGTCTATTTCGCGGAACCGGAATTCCCCTTTTACCGGGTGGTTCTTTCCAGCAACTACGCGCCGCATCTCGCGCCGCAAGGAAAGGGGACGCTCCAGATTGAAGTCCCTTTGCCGGCCGCGGAGCGCCGGCTCTCTTTAAAAGATCTCCGTTCTTCCGTCATCAGAGGGTTAATCAAGGCCGGCCTTCTCGATGACGAAAACCAGATTGAAGTTGAGCAAATCCACACGGTTCGTTACGGCTACGCCGTTTTTACCCCCGGCTGTCAGCAATTAGTGAAAACAATCACCGATTTCCTCGCGGAGCAAAGCATCAGAGTCGTCGGCCGCTACGCGAGCTGGGAATATATGTCGTTGGAAGACTGTGTCCTTGCCGGCCGGGAAGCAGCGGCTCAAGTAACGTCATTGTGAAAATTCTCCAGGTGGTCCATCGTTATCCTCCCGCCATCGGCGGCGCGGAGAATTATTTCTTTGAGTTAGCCAAACATTGTGCTGGACTAGGGCATCAAGTCGAGGTCATTACGACCGATGCCGTTCGTTTAGAAGAATTCTGGAGCAAAGGGAGAGCAAGCAACGAAGGAGAGAAAGTCAACCACGATGATCGGATAACGATCCGCCGGTTTCCTCTTGCCTATCTTCCCTTCCATCATCTAATGATGCGGGTACTGCATCGCCTCCCTCTGGGGTTTTGGAAAAGCCGATTCGCCCTTCCCAATCCGATGATTCCGTCAATCAAAAAAGCGCTGCGCTCCCTGCGGGAGAAACCCAATTTAATCATCACCGGCGCCCTGCCGTATCACAGTTTTATCGCCGAGGCCGTTGAAGCGGGCGAGAAGTATCAGGCGCCGGTGGTTGTCCTTCCGTTCACCCATGTCGGAGAATCGGATCAAAGTCCACTGCGCCGTTATTATGGGAATCCTTATCAAGTTTCTCTTCTGAATAAAGCCCAATATGTCGTGGCTCAAACTGAAATCGAAAAAAACTTTCTCATTCAGCGGGGAGTTCGCCCGGAGAAACTCTCTGTGATCGGGCCTGGAATTCACTTGCGCGATGTCACTGGGGGAGACGCCGAGCGGTTCCGCCTTCGGTATCGTCTGCGGCGCCCGATTGTTTTTTATCTCGGAATGAAGGCCTACGATAAAGGGACAGTCCATTTGGCGGAGGCGATGAAACTTTTATGGGCGCAAGGGGAAGAGGCGGACCTGGTTTTAGCCGGTCCCAGTCTCCCCAATTTTAAAAAATGGTTTAAGAAAAAAGAAAAAATCGTTTGGCTGGAAGAGATATCGGAAGAAGAGAAAAAAGATTTGTTCGCGGCCGGCGATCTTTTCGTCATGCCGTCACGAACCGACAGCTTTGGGATTGTTTTTCTGGAGGCGTGGGCGAATCAGAAACCGGTCATCGGCGCGAGAGCGGGAGGTGTTACAGAAGTAATCCACCCTGACAGCGACGGCGTTCTGGTTGAATTCGGCGACGTCTCTCAATTGGCCGCCCGGATACGGGAATTACTGCGGGACCCCGCCAAGAGAAATCGCCTTGGGAGTGAAGGATATCACCGTGTCGTTTCCGGACTGACTTGGGAGCGCCGCTGGCCGTTATGGGATCGGCTTACTGGCCGCAACCTCCTTCGTTAATCCGAACGTCCTGAAAATCCAAGATATTCTAATCCTCTCTGCCATGGAAACGCTTGAACCCGTCCGAATTTCTGAATTTTCTCATCTAACGATAGCAGGCAGGCATGACATTGAGAAAATTCTTTTGAGAATGTTTCCAGGTGTTTGATCATCTGGGGGGTCACTCGTTGTGACGATTTAATTTCAACGAGTGCGATCGGGTTTCCAGGCCGTTCAATCATGAGATCAATTTCAGCACCATCGTGCGTCTTTAAATAGGAGAAACGGAAATCAAGTTTTTGATATTCATTCAGACGATGCATCTCTAGAATCAGGAAATGTTCAAAGGCGTTACCAAAGGCATATGTTTGAGGCAGAAGAGAGACGGTGAGAGTACGATCTAAGGCACGTTTGACACCCGTGTCAAAAAGATAAAATTTCGGATTAGTGAGTTGCCGTTTTCTGATGGAGCGGCGATAGGCGGGTACTCTAAATCCTAAAAGAGTGTCTTCAAGAATTTGGTAGTAGGCTTGGATACTTTTCGTATCAACACCAATGTCACGGGCGATTTTGGTATAGTTGAGTACCTCGCCATTCATCTGCGCCGCCACTTCCAGGAAGTTGCTGAAGGGCTCGATCTTACGAATCATTTGTTCATTCCAAACTTCCTCTTTTAGATAAGTTCGACTATAGGCCTCCAGATAGCGGATTTTTGAATCAGAGTCCTTAAAATTCCAAACCTCTGGTAGAGAACCGTACTCAAGAATTGCCCTAAGATTCGAGGATTTGCCCAATTCTGAAGCGGTTAGGGGAAATAGATAATAAACAAAAGCACGCCCTGCTAGAAGATTTGACGCACCTCGCTTTAACTTGCGGGCGCTCGAACCTGTGATGACAAACTGAAGATAAGACTGTTTACGTTTTTTTTCTTCGATCTTTCGATGAATCACGTCTAGCAATCTCGGAACCCTTTGAATTTCATCAACAACAACTCTTTTGATTTTTGGAGGGAAGGCATCAATCGTTCGGCTTAGAAGTTCAGGATCGCGAAGATAACGTGTTTCTTCCTCTAAATCTAAAAGATCAATAAAGACCGTCTCCTCGGAACTATAAAGGAAATTCAGTAATGTTGTCTTTCCAGTTCCTCGTGCGCCAAAGATAAAGAAACTGTTTGTTTTCGGGGTATGAATCATTCTGTGGAACATACTCCATAATATTAGTCATAATATGGAGTTTTGTCAATAAGAAATTTTAACCC
>CAYJQR010000107.1:0-5790 GCA_964372345.1 uncultured Planctomycetia bacterium
AGGGGACAGATCACTTGCTATTCAAAGGGGCCATCTTGACGTGCTACGAACACAGATAAAACCTTCTGGCAAACGACGGGAGTACAGCGGGAACATTTTCCCTCGCTCCTGGGTCCCCGAAAGACGTTGAACAGAGGAGGATAGATATACTGTACCCCATTACAATTGACTATGAGAAGGTCGGCAGGGATTACTTCGAAAAAACGTTGTTCGATCCACCGTTCTGGCGGCAGAGCATCTGCAACTCAGATTATTTTTCTTGCTTCATGACATGTATCATATGGGTGGAACGTGGTGTTGGAGAAAATAAGTACCAAATGGTGAGGTTAAATTTCTTAACAAGTCCACTCTCGCTGATCATTTTCAGCTTTTTTTTCTTGCGCTCCGAGGGCATTTGGGCCTCAAACACACTCCAAAAACCTGTTATTACAGAAGCCATTTTTACTCGCGGAGAGAAACTTTATCAAAAACAATGCGCCAGTTGTCATGGTTTAACAGGAGCAGGTGATGGATCGGCGGCGTATCTTTTGTATCCCAAACCGAGAGATTTTACCCGGGGAGAATTCCGCCTCGTTTCAACGACGACGATGGAGGCCACCGATGAAGATTTGTTCAAGACGATCAGCCGGGGAATGGCGGGATCAGCGATGCCTGGCTGGGAGTTTCTGCCGGAAGAAGATCGCTGGAGTCTGGTCTACTATGTCCGCTATCTTTCAGGATTAGGAAAGCAGAAGAAGGCAGAGGCTATCACCGATGACATGATTCAGAAAGGGCTCGATTGGGAGAGACGCAAACAGCTGATGACTGAAGAGATTACTTCGGATTCGCTGATCAAAGTTGGGCAGGAACCGCCGGCAACCAAAGAGAGTTTTTCCCGAGGACGGGAACTCTTTATCAAGGGCTGTGCCCCTTGTCACGGCCTACAGGGGAAAGGGGACGGCCAACAAAAGATGAAGGATAGTTCGGGCGATCCTCTTAAACCGCGGGACCTCACCAGCGGCCTATTTAAAGGATCCTCTTCCAGTGAAGATCTTTATGATCGAATGATCGCTGGCATTCCCGGAACTCCGATGCCTTCCTATCAGGGGGCTTTTAGCGAGGAGCAGATTTGGGACCTGGTCCATTATGTGAAAACCTTGCCTGAAAAAGGGGCTGAGGAACGGGCGCGTCTGCGGCGGTTGAAAATTTCTGCGCCGAAGACTCAGAAACCCCTTTCCCTGGAACCTCTTTCTCCGGTTTGGAATTCAGTTAAAGCTAATTCAATTCCACTGGCGCCGCTCTGGTGGCGCGATGAGCGAATTGAGAACGCGCGACTAAAAGTTCTTCACGATGGAGGACAGATCGCTTTTTACCTTTCATGGAAAGACCCGGTTCAAAATCAAGCGACAACAGCGCCTCAGCTTTTCTCCGATGGGGCAGCGCTTCAATTTTCAACGGAGAAGGATCCTCCTTTCTTTGGAATGGGGGATAAGCAATCGGCCGTCTTTTTCTGGCATTGGAAATCCTCCTGGCAGAAAGATCTGGGAGAGTGGCGGGATATCGAAAACCAGTACCCTAACGCGGCTGTGGATTGGTATCCGGCTCAGGAAAATTATCAACACGGAGCCCCCTTTGAGGTCAAAGATTCAAAAACGGCATTTCACGCGCCTGAGTTTATGAGTGGATGGGGGGCCGGCAATCCGTTATCCGACCCGGCCCGGAAATCTTCCGCGGAAGAAGCCACAGCGAAAGGGTTAGGGACTTTGACCACGCAGGGATTCAAAAAAGAAAAGGTTCAAGCAAAAGGAATTTGGAAAGAAGGGACATGGCAGGTGGTTTTCCTTCGCTCATTGAGTTCCTCGGATTCCGCGGATATCCAGTTTGCTGCCGGTAAAACCATTTACGTCGCGGTGGCTGTTTGGGATGGAGAACAGCAGGATCGGGATGGTCAGAAGATGATTTCGATTTGGAATGAATTGGTTTTAGAATAGGTAGAATAGGGACAGCGCCCTAGGGCGCTGTCCCTAAAGGAGACGGAGGGATCAGTACGATGGCAATGACACGGCGTAAATTTTTGAAGATTTCCACGGCAGCGGGGATTGGTTTTGCGGTTGCGTCGCGCAATCTGAAGCTGTGGGCGTTGGAGCCGGTCCAGGAGATCGAAAACCCTCTGGCGCATTACCCCAACCGGGATTGGGAAAAAATCTATCGGGATCAGTACCGCTATGACAGCACTTTCTCCTGGGTCTGTTCTCCCAATGACACGCACGCCTGTAGAGTTTTAGCGTTTATGCGAAACGGCATTGTAGTGCGGCTTGGCGCACAATACGACTATCAGAATTACTCCGACCTTTATGGGAATAAAGCAACCGCCAGTTGGAATCCTCGCCAATGCGCCAAGGGGTACACGTTTCATCGTCTTGCGTATGGTCCTTATCGTCTGAAATACCCGATGATTCGCCGGGGATGGAAAACGTGGGCCGAGGATGGATTCCCTGACCTGACGGCCGAGAATAAGAAAAAATACAAGTTCGATTCCCGCGGGACCGATGTTCTTGAAAAGACTTCGTGGGATGAAGCGACGACGTATATCGCCAAAGCCCTCGCCGCCATTGCCAAACGCTACAGCGGCCCTGAAGGAAAACAAAAACTTTTGGCTCAAGGGTACCCTGAAGAAATGCTGGCCCCCATGGACGGCGCCGGAACGCGGACGCTGAAATTCCGCGGCGGGATGGGGCTATTGGGGGTTTTTGGAAAATACGGGATGTACCGGCTCGCCAATATGATGGCGCTTCTGGACGCTAACATTCGTGGAGTGGACGCCGAGCATGCCAAGGGAGGACGGGCGTGGGCCAATTATACCTGGCACGGGGATCAGGCGCCGGGGCATCCCTGGGTTCATGGGTTACAGACTTCGGATTGTGATTTTAACGATCTTCGATTCACAAAACTGATCATTCAGGATGGGAAAAATCTCGTCGAGAATAAACTGACCGACTCCCATTGGTTTATCGAGTGCATGGAGCGCGGCGCGAAACTAGTGACGATCTCTCCGGAGTACAGTCCGCCGGCGACCAAATCCGATTACTGGATTCCAATCCATCCCGCGACCGACGCGGCGCTGTTTCTAGGGATTACTCGTCTGATGATCGAAAAAGGGTGGTATGACCGTGATTTTATTCTCAAATTCACTGACTTTCCCCTGCTGGTGCGGACCGATAATCTCAAGCGTCTGCGGGCTCATGAAGTTTTTCCCGGTTACAAGCCGGGCCTTTCCAAAGAAGGATTCAGTTTTCAATACCAGGGGCTGAAGCAGGAACAGTATGAGAAGATCGGCGATTTTGTCGTCTGGGATACGCAGAAAAACGGTCCGGTCCCGATCACACGGGATGATATCGGCGCCCGGATGTCAACGAAGCAGATCCAGCCCGCTTTAGAAGGGAAATTCGTCGTCAAAACAGGCGATGGAAAAGAGGTCGAAGTCATGACTCTTTTCTCCCTCTATCAGATTCACTTAAAAGATTATGATCTGGACACCGTTGTTGAAATAACACACGCCCCTAAAGACCTCATCGAACAACTGGCTAAAGACATAGCGACCATTCAACCGGCCGCTATCCATCAGGGAGAAGGGATTAACCATTATTTCCACGCGACCGAGATGAACCGAGCGGCGTATCTCCCCTTGATGCTGACCGGGAACCTCGGGAAGCCGGGAGCCGGCTGTTTCGCGTGGGCAGGCAATTACAAAGCGGCTCTCTTTCAAGGATCCCCATGGACTGGACCCGGATTTAAGGGCTGGGTCGCGGAAGATCCATTCCATCCGAATTTAGATCCATCCGTCCACGGCAAAGAAATCAAAGTGAAACCGTATTTCAAAGATGAAGAGCCGGCCTATTGGAATCATGGAGACAAGCCGCTCATCGTTAACACTCCCAAGGAGGGACGGAAAGTCTTCACCGGCTCCACTCATATGCCGACGCCGACCAAGGCGATGGTGTTTACCAACGTCAATCTGATCAACAACGCCAAGCATGCCTATGAGATGATCAAGAATGTCAACCCCAGCGTCGAGATGATCGTTTCAATAGATATTCAGATGACCTCGTCCATTGAGTACGCCGATATTGCCCTGCCGGCCAACAGTTGGTTAGAGTTTGAGGGATTAGAAGTGACTGCTTCCTGCTCTAACCCTTTCCTTCAGATCTGGAAGGGGGGCATTCCTCCGATCTTCGACAGCAAAGATGATCTAGTGATCCTGGCTCTCATTGGAGAAAAACTGGCACAGTTGACCGGTGATTCCCGTTTTCGGGATTATTGGAAATTCGCTTTGGAAGGGAACCGGGAAGTCTATATTCAACGCTTGCTGGATTCCTCCACGACAACAACAGGATATCGCCTGCAAGACATCATGGCTGGAAAATATGGGCCGGGCGGCGGGGCGCTGATGCTGTTTAGAACCTACCCGCGGATTCCCTTCTGGGAACAGATCCATGAAAACAATCCTTTCTATACCGACACGGGACGCCTGAACGCTTACTCGGACGTCCCGGAGGCGATTGAATACGGTGAAAACTTTATTGTTCACCGGGAAGGCCCCGAAGCGACGCGGTATCTTCCGAATGTGATTGTCAGTTCCAACCCTTATATCCGTCCGAAAGATTATGGCATCCCGTTGGAGGCGGAGCACTGGGATGAACGGACTGTCCGGAACGTAAAATTACCGTGGGCTGAGGTGAAAAAGACGAAAAACTTCCTCTGGGAAAAAGGGTTTCAGTTTTTCTGCATGACTCCCAAGAGCCGGCACCGGGTTCATTCGTTGTGGAGCAACGTGGATTGGCACCAAATCTGGGATTCTAACTTTGGGGATCCGTACCGCATGGATAAAAGAACGCCGGGAATGGGAGAAGACCAACTCCATATGAATCCGCAGGCGGCCAAGGATTTGGGAATTAACGACGGCGATTACGTCTATGTGGACGCCAATCCGGCCGATCGTCCGTATATTGGAGCCAAACCATCCGATCCTTTCTACAAAGTGGCGCGCCTGATGCTGCGGGTCAAATACAACGCGGCGTATCCCTATCCTATCGTCATGACCAAACACGGAACTTATATCGCGACGGAAAAATCGGTCAAGGCGCACGAGACACGGCCGGACAAACGGGCGCTTTCCGAAGGAGGGATGTATCAGGCCAATTTCCGTTACGGGTCCCAACAAAGTGTCACGCGCAACTGGCATATGCCGATGCACCAGACCGATACGCTCTTTCATAAGGCGAAAGTTTTTATGTCGTTTATCTTCGGCGGCGAGGCGGATAATCACGCCGTCAATACCGTTCCCAAAGAGACGCTGGTTAGAGTGACCAAAGCGGAGGATGGCGGCTTGGGAGGAAAAGGAATCTGGGCTCCGGCAACGACCGGTTATACCCCGGCCAATGAGAATGACGTGATGAAGAAGTATTTGAGCGGAGGGTTTTATGCCTAAGGAGGAATTCGATCCTGAAGACCCGATGGAAATGGTCGCGGTAGAATTGCCGGGACAAAGTGAGGAACAGTTGAGAGAGATGGCTCTTTGCTTCGCCGAGGAATTTATCCGTGACGGGTGGAGCGAGGAGAAACTTTTTGCGATGTTTCAAAATCCTTTCTATCAAGGCCCCCACTTGGTCTGGAAACAAAAAGGGGATGAGTTTGTGCGATCTGTCATTCGGGAAGCAATGGTAATTTGGCAACCAACAAAATCCCCTCTCCCCTTTGGGGAGAGCAACTGTGTTGTCAAACAAAGAAATTATGCACCTCATTAGGCACATA
>CAYJQR010000108.1:0-1466 GCA_964372345.1 uncultured Planctomycetia bacterium
TGTGCCTGCGGACACAGCCCTGCCACCGCCAGCAGTCAACTCAACAACTCTTTCCAACGGGACATTGACTATCTCAGCGAATGATCCTGCAAGTGGTCCTATCCCTGCTGGAACTAAATTTTCCGGAAGTGACGGAAATCAATGGGAGAAGACTGACAAAGGATGGAAAGTTTATTTACAAGCAGGTGCCAAGTTCACGCTCACCAATGGAACGACATTGACTGCTTTTAGTCCCTCTACAATAGAAATCAGTGACGATCAAACACTCCCTGCAGGGTTCTTTTATTCTGGAAGAGATGACAATGGCACACCCAATGATATCAACGACGACTTATACTTAATAGATGTATACCAGAATGGGATTCCCAAAGCTAGGGTGGGAGTAAAAGATATTAATAAGGCGAGTGTGGGGAACATCCAAAAAATTTGGATTGGGACTGGCAGCAATGAACAAGGCATAATTTTCAAGCCTTGGCACGGTAATTTTATCAGCAGAGATGACAAAGGAACCCCCGACAAATTGGATGATGATGTATGGAACATTGATGTGATGCGAGAGGGAAAAAATAAGGGGCGTGTTACTCTTTTGGCTACAGGGGCTCTTGCTGATAATCCGATGGCTATCCTAGACACGAATTTCTTTAATGGTCAACCTGTAACGACTCCTTCTATTCTAGCTCAACCGGTTCCTACTTTGCGACTCGCTGACGTGGTCAATGCCATTGGTACACAACCTGTACAAGCGGTAACACCTTCACTCGGTTTAGGAGTTCATCAATTCCCTGTGGAGACTCCTGTGGGAAATAGGGTCTACGCTTCCGGTACCACGATTCAAATCTCTCCAACTGAAGATCCTGACATGGTCACGACAAGTCTACTAACAGGGAGCTTTGTGGAAGGAAGTGTCAAAGTGGAGGCACTGGCGAATGGAGTAGAACAGCGTACTTTCCTAGCGCCGACGCTATTTGGGGAGAGAACTTACGCTGTAGGTTCAGTGATTCAGATTAGTCCAGCTGATAATGGGATGGTGAATGTAAATTTAGTGAGTGGCGGTTTCGTGGAAGGAAACGTCGAAGTGGAGGCGTTGGCGAATGGAGTGGAACAGCATACTTTCCTAGCGCCGACTCTATTTGGAGAGAGAACCTACGCAACGAATTCCGTGATCCAGATTAGTCCAGCCGATAATGGGATGGTCAATGTGAATTTGGTGAGTGGAGGTTTCGTGGAAGGAAATGTAGAAACTACTGTTTTAGCGGATGGTGGTTTTCAGAAAAAATTCAATATCACCATGACTGATCAGGAAACTGGAATTACATACAGAGCAGGGACTGTCTTAGAAATAAAGCCTGTAGTTGACAGTCCTAACTTGGTTACGACTAACTTAATCGCAGGTGCTTTTACCGATAAAGAAGGAGTTACCGTAGAGAAGTTAGCCAATGGGGAGACAAAGTACAACTACAGTCAAG
>CAYJQR010000108.1:1566-5577 GCA_964372345.1 uncultured Planctomycetia bacterium
AGAATGGCGTGACGTATAAAGCAGGGACAGTAATCGTGGCAAGTAAACCCAATGCACAGGGGCAATCGTTTATCCGACTAGAGAGTGGGAGTTACGTAGATGAGAAGGGAGTTACCGTAGAGAAGTTAGCCAATGGGGAGACAAAGTACAACTACAGTCAAGATGTGGTGGAGAATGGCGTGACGTATAAAGCAGGGACAGTAATCGTGGCAAGTAAACCCAATGCTAGTCAACGTTCGTACCTGACGCTGATCACTGGAACTACCAAAGGAATTTATACCGTGGGTGGTAAACAGATAGCGATTGAGCAGACAGCCGTAGAGGGACACACCATTTTTGAAGTCTGGTATACACTTAACCCTGGTGCTGATGAAGATGATCATAACGTAGAAGATTATACCGTAGAAATTCAGCGGATTGAGCCTATTGAAGGAAAACCATTCATCGAAATAGATGAAGATGATGGACAATATCAGAACGCAAAGATCAGCTATAAGAAAGGAAATACTATTCAATTGACTCCTCGTGAAGGAGAAGAAGGAGAAACAGAGGGGGTTGTGCTGACAGCATTAACTGATTACACAATGACGATCAAGGAGGGGGAGCAAAGTATACAGTCGGGTACACGGTTTAGCGGGAGTGATGAGAATACCTGGGTCTCTACAGCCGATGGATTTAGAATTGACGATGGGAGTCTGGTAGATAAAAAAGCCTCAGAAGTCTTTAGCCCAGCTCAATTAGCCTATTATCACTTGGATCCCAACGCTTCTGTCCAGGTAGAAACCCAGCCGGATGGCAGTCAGGTTGTTCGATTCCGAACGAAAGAAGGGAGTGGGGAGGTTTCGTGGGCTGTTCTGTTCAATGTGAAAGGGAAGAGGATACAAGATCAGCGCTATAGAGTTGTTAAAACTGGTGAGAAGGAGTCGGAAGTGTTAGAGGTAGTGACTAGCTATGATGCGGACAATGGCAGGAGGGTACAACTGGATCTCTATAAGACAATCCAAGTTGGAGAGGATAAGAAACAGGTACTGGATAAACGGACCATTTATAATCCAGCTGATGGCGATAAGATGAAGAGCTACCAATTTATCTATGATAAACAGGGGAACGAAATAGGAGAGTATGAAGTAGGAGAAGATGGTAAACTTATCAATTTTGCGCCGGCTCAGAGTGGAGTTTTTGGAAATGTGATGGGGGAATTGATAGCAATGGATAATGCCAGTGAATGGGACTCATCTCATTTTGATCAAGAGAAGGGGACAGGATTTATTGAGAATCAGAGTGGCACACAGATCTTTTTTGAAAACGGCAACCCTTCCAGAGTGGTCAAGAATGGCGAGACGATTTTGGAATTCAGCTACAAGCTTGCCGATGATGCTAGTGGAGATAAGAATCAAAGAGTAGAGGTAACGGTGATTGACCATCGCTTGATGGAGCAGGTTCTCGGAAAGAAGGCGGATCTGTCATTGGAGGGGCTTTCAAAAGCCGGTGTGAAAATTGATGCAGGTTCTGGAGAATGGGATTTCTCAAGGTATGATTTTAAGAAAGATGAAGGGATTATCACGAAAGGGAACATAGAGGTTGTGTTCAAAAATGATGCCAAAGCTGGAAATGCGACAGCGATCATAGATGATGTTCGGATAAATAATCAATCGGTCAATGCTGGCTTGAAATCAGGACAGAAGAAGAATCTCAATTACGGATCAGTTGACCTGCCTAACTTCACCAGTTTTACCGTTAAACTGACTGCCAGTGAGGCACAAGGAGTTCTTACCGAATTTGCCAAGTTTAGCGCCGATTGGCAACCGATGATTGATGAGGATGCATGGCTGGGGGGGAAGGGCAAAACTAAAAATGCCAGCAAGGCTGTCTATTGGCTTGGGGTTCATGGTGAAAAAATCTACATGGAAGGGCTAATGCCTACCAAGCTTGAAATCAATAATATTGTCTTTAACGTGGCGTACTCTGACGCAAAGAATCGGTTTTCAATTACTGATAGTCAAGGAAAAGAGATCGCATTGGGTCCATGGAGTCAATTGACAGACCCGCTTAAGGTTTTCACTTCGGTGACGAACGCGTTACTGGAACAGAGCGCAAAATTGGTAACTCTCAATGGTCAAACCATGACAGCAGGCTCCGCCCCTCAGCTCAATGTTAATTCAGGGATAGGTGTCGCTTCTGTTGGGGATTATCAATTTGTCTTCTCTGAAGATAGCCAAGGGAATATGATTGTCCAGATGCAGATTCGGGGACAGGTGGTGGCATCGGCTCAATTGAATCGCGATCCTCCGGGGGAGACCTTTACAGCAACCCTGCATTCCTACCGTGATGACTCTACGCTTAAACTGACCTTTCAAACTGAGAAAAAAATTGGAATTTCTGAAACCAGCACGGATCTTCGATTGGTTGGTGTTGAAGGGGGTAAACCCGGACAAAAACCCTCCCGTGTTGAAGACTTCCAGTACGCAAGAGGGATACTAGATGCCAACGGCGAATTTATTGCCAACGAAAATGGCAACTATACCCAAGTAACCTCCACACGAGACTACGCTATGATATCCCCCCGATGGATCAAATCTAGCGATGGTTCCATTGTTGGGAGACACAAACAAACCGATGGGATGACGCATGGCACGCTGATTGAGGTCTTTGATCCACAGGGAAGAGCCATTCACTCCACCTACGATGGGACCGAAAAAATATCAACCTATTCGGGTAATGGCAAATCTGTCTTAGAGGGTGGTTCCTACATCCAATTAGATACCCACTCTGAAGTCAACAATATATTTAATGACAAAGGACAATTAGTCACTCATAACACCTATATCCATCAATGGGGAAATGATCTTGACTTCAGAGGTCAGTCAGTCGCCATTGACAGCTATTTCAGGTATACCGTTGGGGGGCGAAAGCCAGCCGACGGGAGTGCGAAAACAAGCGCCATTGAGTATGATGCTGAAGGAAATCGAACGAACTATATCGAGACCTCCCAATGGTGGGGAAATCGCTTGGATGACTATGGCAGGTATCTTCAGAATGAGAACACCGTTAAAACAGTGGATCACTGGGTGACTCCTCCGGAGAAAGATGCAGATGGGAATGTAAAAAGAACGAGTCAGTTCTTTGAAAAAACCACCATTAATAAAAACTTCTGGTACGACAAAGATCATAATGGGATTCTCACTAACGATGAACATTGGAGTTCCAATGGAGTGATCTCCAAGCGCACCAACGTAACTCAATTCGATGGACTTGGGCAGTGGGCAGATTATACGGTGGATGTGGTTGAGGGAGTTCAGGAACATAAGCCTTCATCGGATCCAAACGATGCTCCCGATGGAAGTACCTTCATCATCAATGCGGTCAATAAAGTGACCGGGGAGGTTGAGTTTGTTAAAACCGATCGCCAATTTGTCTCAACCTTCGAGCAACATGCAGAGGCGTTTGAACCTTTCACCAACAGTGATGGAGAGACTCAATATCGGCTCACTGCTTACTATCAAATCAGCCACTTTAACGGAGAAGAGGTTGTCAAGAATGAAAATGGGTTAGATGATGCCCACTTAGGTGACTTAAGCGTTGAACGTAGCAAAGTAAGAACTACCGATCAGTACAAATACCGTTTTAATATCACTTACTACGATGAAAATAATACCAAAACCCGTGCGGTAAAAAATCAGCAGAAGAGTTTTGTGGAAGTCACCTATAACCAAGGGGATGCTTACACTACGGTTTCCAGTATTTGGAATCTGCAATATGGCGCTGATTCCAATGGCAACCCTGCTATGGTCGGTTTTGAGAGGGTTGACGCTAAGATCAACACAGGCGCCCCTGAAGGGGGCAAGACGATTGCAGAAATCCAAGAGGAGAGTAAGAAAACTGGAGGGATCAACCGCAGTACCGCAATGCCGGCTAATTGGGTTCGACCGGGTTGGTGGGGCAAGGATTCTCCAGATATATTAACCAGTTTGGCAACTTCTAATAATCGAGACGTAGACATTGATCAAATTC
>CAYJQR010000109.1:0-5295 GCA_964372345.1 uncultured Planctomycetia bacterium
TGAAGGGGTCATTTCACGTGCTATTAAAAGGGGACATTTCATTAGCTTACTACATGGCTCGAAACGTTGGTTTGACAAAAGCGAAGTCGCAGGGTACACTTGTCCTGCTATGCAACACTCTTTTTATGACAACTTGTCAGGATATTTATTGACTGGGGGTATCCTTCTAAGTTTCCTGCGGGGGGATACTCCACAGAGTCTCCTTTGCTTTCTAGCCCCACCTGGAAATATCGCATTGACTAGGGAAGGATCAGACACTCACAAAGAAACAAAGAAAACCGACATGGATGAGTATCATGCTGGGCTTATGGAACAACTCGATAAGGTTCTGGAAAAATGGCAGGAAGGCGAGACATCGTCATTAGAAAAATTTATTGAAAAATTAGATCGCATCCTCACTTCTCAAAGAAACTGGGTGGTAGGCAAAGAGAATGCCCGAGAAATCTTTAATCAAGTTTTTAATGTTGAGGATCAGTCCATTAAGTTTTTAGGATCCGGAACAGAAAAGAGGACTTTTCAGATCGGTGATCACCTTGTGGCGCGTGTATATCCAGCCGCCGCTCTATTTTTGACAAAGAAATTAGCCGGACGATCTGATGCCCAATTAAGCCGAATGGTTAAGGAGCGAGCCAAGCACGACCGATGGACAGCGCGGATGATGGATGTTGAGGATCAGCCTTTGGATATCCTAGAACGGGTTATTCCATTACCGCAGGCTTTAAGGATTGCCAAAGCTGCACAAATTCTGCCCGGCATGAAAGAAGCCGGCGAACATATCATTGCGGGGTTAGAAAAATCAAAGCAGGCTAATCCTTTGTTTCGACGAAGCATGTTTGAACCGACTGATGAGAATATGGGAATTGTGTTACGCCAGGAAAAAGATGGGACAGAGAAAATTTTTGTTGTCCCTTATGATTTAAGCGGGCTTGATTATTCTCTGGGGCTTCCATTAGGGAGAAGCCAAGATAATCTGCTCATAGGCGATTACTGGTTAAATGGAAATTTAGAAGCCATTGAGCATGACCAACCTTACGGCATCCCCAAGGATGAAGCGGCTATGGTTATCCCTATGATCAATCAGCTTTCGGCTGATTTTTTTGACACGACATTGTTAAGATCGCTAAGGCATCCGGATCAGGCGATGATGAGTCAGACAGAGCCTCAGATGACAGCGTTGCAAGAGGAAGTGATAAGAGAACCGGCGCCGGTTGTGCAAATAAATCAGGTGGAAGGCAGTCTCTAGCTTTATAATGGTCTGGAAAAACTGGACCCTGCCGTGTTGAGAAAGAATTACTCTCAATTCCTCTTCCTCCCGACGATCTCATTGACGCGCGCGGCAAACGAGTCGTCGTGATCGGCGCGGGGATACCGGCGCCGACTGCCTCGGGACAGCGCACCGGCAAGGGGCGGCCAGTGTGGTTCAAATCGAACTTTTGCCTCAACCTCCCAAGAGCCGTCCGGTCATGCGTGAAATCCCTGAGAGCGATTTTGAGTTGAAGGCGGACCTCACTTCCTCTGATATAATAGTTACAGTATCTTAAATAAGAAAGGAGAAACCTATGCTCATTCATCGCGGTCTAATGGTATCTTTATTAGCGGCCGTTTTTTTGTTTTGTTCGACCTCGGCGCGCGCGCAAGACCCACAAAAGGAGTTTGTCATGCCTTCTAACCCTGTCTTAATCATCGAAACCAATCAAGGGAATATTGAAGTGGCCCTCAAACCCGATGTTGCCCCGAAGGCGTGCGAGAACATAATCCGGCTCGCCGAGAAAGGGTACTACGACGGAATCATTTTCCATCGCGTGATTAAAAAATTTATGATTCAAGGAGGAGACCCAACCGGAACCGGCAGGGGAGGGGAATCGTTCTGGGGAAAACCGTTTGATGATGAAGTCAGTTCCATCGTGACGTTTGACAAACCGGGCATTCTAGCGATGGCCAACGCCGGCCCAAAGACCAACGGCAGTCAGTTCTTCATCACCACCGTCGCGACACCGTGGCTCAATATGCGCCACACCATTTTTGGGGAAGTCACCGTCGGCTACGATGTCGTCCAAAAAATCGAGGCCGCCCAAACCGGCCCTCAGGATCGTCCCGACCAGGATCAAAAGATCCTCAAGATGTATCTAAGGCCCTGAGGGATTCATGGCGGAAATCGAAGTCACGATCGAAAAACTCGCCTTCGGCGGCGATGGGATCGCCCGCGTGAACGGGAAAGTCTGCTTTGTCAGCGGAGTCGTCCCGGGAGAGAAAGTCCTTGTCCGCGTTGTCAAAGAAAAAAAAGATTACACGAAAGCGGAACCGGTAAAAATTTTAACTCTGTCTCCCGCGCGGGTGGAACCGCCCTGTCCCTATGTCCATGATTGCGGCGGGTGCCAATACCAGCACCTGGCCTATTCCGAGGAACTCCGGTGGAAAGAAGAGCAGGTCCGCGAGTCGCTGACGCGGTCACTGGGGATATCCGCTGATCTCATTGGTCCGATCCAGCGAAGTGATAACGACTACCGTTATCGAAACAGCGTTGCCCTGCACCGGACGGCGGAGGCCGATGGTGTTCCCCAGCGCATGGGATTTATCGACCGGGATAATGAATCGGTGATTTCGGTGGACGATTGCCTTCTGGCCAAAGAGGGGCTGGCCCCGGTTTTTAAGGGAAAAATTTCTCTTAAAAGGGGAGTGCGAGGAGTTTCCTTCAAGCTTTCGGAGGACGGGCGGATCTTTTCTAATCTGCGCCATGAGTTGTACAAAGTCCGGGTGGGAGATGAAACACTCTGGGCGCACTCAGGGGGGTTCTTTCAAACGAATTTAGCCGTTACCGGAAAAATTTCCCGAAAAGTTTCGGAATGGATCGAACGGTTTCAACCGGAGTCGTTCTTTTATCTCTATGCCGGTGCCGGGACGTTCGCTTTTCTGTCGGCCGGCGGCGTCCAAAGAATCTATTGCGTAGAAGAAGATAAATTGAGTGTTTCGGCGATGAAGGCCAACCAGCAATACAGAAAGGCCGATTCCATGAAGATATTCACCGGAAAATCGGAAAAACTGTTTCCCAAAATCGTAGAAAAAGAAACGGACGGGAAGATTTTTGTCATGATGGACCCGCCGCGGCAGGGGATCGCCTCCGAACTGGCAAATTTTCTCGCCGGGCAGGACAAAATCGGCGCCATCGCTTACCTTTCCTGCGACCTTCCCACGTTAGCGCGTGATATTAAGAAAATCCTTGCGGGAGGAAAATACCGGCTGGCGGAAGTCATCCCTTTCGACATGTTTCCCCGAACCAAGCACATCGAAATCTCCGCGCTGCTTTACAAGAAATGAATTACCTTCTGGCAAACTCCCTGGTTTTGGGGGTAAAATAAGCGGAAAAGAGAAACGGGACCAGTAATCGGGTTAATCGAGACATAGCGATAAATTTTCATTGACTTGCCAAAAAAGCATGGTATCTTAGTAATGTACATTCGTTTATCGAATGTTCTTTATGGAGGTACATTTAATGAACAAAAATACAGTTAGTTCTCTAAGCCAAAAAGAAGCAGAGTTGGTTGCGCGATTATCTTACGAAGGCAAAGACATCGTGACAGCCAAAGATCTGGACGCTTATTTGCCGGCTAGTTTTCAGTACAGACGAAAGTTGGTCTACAGCCTAAAAAAGAAGAGGATTTTGATCCCCATTAAAGGTGGAGTCTATATATTTGTGCCTTTAGAAGCTGTTCCAACCGGCCGTCGAATTAGCGAATTTCTTATTCCAACCGTTTTCTTCCCCCAAAACGACTACTATCTCGGTTATTCTACCATGTTCAACTACTATAATTTTACGGACCAACAATTCCAGACGGTTTATGTGTTAAACCCAAGGATATCACGAGAGAGAACAATAGCTGGAGTGTCTTTTAAATTTGTAAAAATTGCTTCTCAGAAAATGTACGGGCTGGATACGATTAAGATTAAAGAAAAAGACGTTATTGTCAGTTCTAAAGAGAGAACGCTTGTTGATTTGATTGATTACAATAAACCTGTCGGCGGGATCGAAGCCGCGGCAGATATTCTAAAAAGGTTCGTTGAAGAGAAGAAGTGCGATATTAAGAAGCTGATCGCTTATACCGTGAGATTCCCCAAAATTAAGACGCGCAAGCGCGTAGGGTTTATCTTAGAGAGCGCCGGCGTGGGAGATGCTTTATTGAAGCCGCTTGAAAAGAGTATCAAAAAAACATCCTTGATATCATTTACCAGCAACCGAAAAGGAACAATCAATGAAAAGTGGCGAGCAATCGTTAATGATCCACAACGATAAAGACAAATTCCGTGATTTAGTTGACCGAACCGCGTCAATGACCGGTTTTTACGCGCCGCTCATGGAGAAGGATTATTATTTGACGTATATTCTTTCTCGAATAAATGATCTTTGTGAAGATCTAATCTTCAAAGGCGGAACGTGTGTTAATAAAATTTACTATTCGTATTACCGCTTGAGCGAGGATCTCGATTTCAGCATGCGCCTGCCTGAATATACAACGACTCGCGGCAATCGGCGCAAGTGTATACAGTTGGTAAAGGATAACATTGAATCGTTCGCGAAGAATCTTGGATTTCGCTTGGAAGGGGCCGAAAAAGCAGGACGAAATGAATCAAAGCAGTACGTCTATTATTTCGTGTACGATCCGGTAACCATGCCGTCCGAGCAAACCATCAAATTTGAAATAGGACTTCGTTTTAATCCTATCCTCAAACCCGAGGCAAGGTTAGTACAACATAAATTTCTGCATCCATTTACCGGAGAACCTTTGTTCAACGCTGGAAAAGTGAATTGTTTATCGCTCAATGAAATTGTTAGCGAAAAGCTTCGCGCCGCGGCCCTTAGAAAAACGATCGTGCCGCGCGACTTCTATGATCTCGATTTTATCCTGCGAAACAATTTTAACCTTGCGGATAAGGAAGTGATGGAGCTTTTTAAGAAAAAGATCGAAGAAGATGGGGGAGATACCGACCTCAAGAAGTATCGTGTGAACATGGGGCGCGCGGATGTTGAAATCAAAGAGATGCGGGCGCGAATCAAGGCGGAGCTGTTTGAGGTATTAACAAAAACAGAACAGCAAAATTTCAATCTTGATAAAGCGCTTGAGCGGATCAACAAGGCAATGGAAGGTGTTAAATAATACCGAAATTAAGGGTTCGTAATGGGCTCAAATGGCTCATATGCTACATCGGTAGCCAGAGTCGCGGCCAGTAGTAAATAGGGACCGGTTCTGTTTTTCACCTTACTCACTGTTGCACTCTTCCTAGAATGGGGAATTGTCGGTC
>CAYJQR010000110.1:0-5236 GCA_964372345.1 uncultured Planctomycetia bacterium
TCAAATGAAGCCCAGACTTACGTCAATGAAATGACGTAAGTCTGTAGGCTGAATTTGATCCTTGACATTTGTCTCAAATTTTAAGTCATAACAAATGTCAAGGATTTAATTCGGACAGCGACTTATGTCGTTGTTACTTTAACTGAAGGACTCCATAAGTCGCATCCTCATTAAAGGAGTGAAATGATGCAAGAAGCGAATCGAATGAAGCGTTTACCGGCGTATCTTTTTACGGTGGTGGACCAATTGAAAGAGGAAGTGCGCGCCAAAGGGATTGAGGTCATTGATCTTGGAATGGGCAATCCCGATCTTCCCGCGCCCGACGAAGTGGTGGAAGAACTCTGCCGCCAGGCAAAGGACCCTGAGAATCACCGGTATTCCCGTCCCTCGGGGATGGTGGAGAAAAAAATAAAAGAAGCCATTGCCCAATGGTATTACCAGCGTTTTAAAGTTGAATTAGACCCCGGAACGGAAGTCCTTCCTTTAATCGGCGCCAAAGAAGGGGTCGCTCATCTTTCGCTCGCGTTCCTGAATCACGATGATATCGCCATTGTCCCTAATCCGACCTATCCGGTTCACTTCGACGGAGTCATTATGGCGGGAGGAATTTTGTACAGCCTTCCGCTGACGGCGGAAAACCAGTTTATTCCTGATTTCAAAAGCGTGAATCCCGAAGTGACGAAGCGGGCGAAGCTTTTGTTCGTCAGCTATCCCCACAATCCGACCTCCCAGGTGGTGGACCGGAGATTTTATGAGGACCTGATTGATTGGGCCCGGTCGAAAGAGTTAATTTTAGCGAGCGATCTGGCTTACTCCGATATTGTCTTCGACGGTTACCAGGCTCCGAGCATCCTGCAGGTTCCCGGCTCCAAACAGGGAGGAGCGATCGAATTTCACACCTTGTCCAAGTCCTATAATATGGCGGGATGGAGAATCGGTTTTGCGGCCGGCAACAAAGAGATTCTAGCCAGTCTGGCGAAGACAAAGAGTTATATTGATTTCGGCATTTTCAGGCCGGTGCAGTGGGCGGCCATCAAAGCGCTCACCGGATCGCAGGAGTGCGTCAAAAAAAACGTCGAAATTTACCGAAAGAGGAGAGACTTGTTTGTTGACGGGCTCAACGCCGTCGGCTGGCGGGTTCCCAAGCCGAAGGCGACTTTTTACGTATGGGCTAAAATTCCGGTTCAGTATAATACCTTGACCGCGCTGGAGTTCACCACCCGGATGGTGAGAGAAACGGGAGTCGCGGCTTCTCCGGGAACTGGGTTTGGGGAATACGGAGAGGGGTATGTCCGGTTCGCCCTGGTGGCCCCCGAAGAAAAATTAAAGACTGCCGTCGAAAGAATCCAGAGGTTTCTGAATGTGGGGGATTAGCGACGATGAAATTCCGGATTTTGTTGATGTACATTTCGCCCCGTTCGGGTCATCACGCGGCCGCGCTGGCCATTGATAAAGCGCTTCACCAGATTGATCCCACGATCACCACTTCCCTCGTCAACTCTTTCCGGTACACCAATCCCATCTTAGAAAGAATCGTCTCCGAAACGTATCTCAAAGTGATTCAGACCACTCCGGAGGTATGGGATTTTCTCTATGACAATCCGACGCTGGTAAAAAACACGCAGACGTTTCGAAAATTGATTCACCGGTTTAATTCAAAGAAACTTTCCAAACTGATCGAAGGATTCAAGCCGGACGCGGTGGTTTGCACGCAGGCGTTTCCCTGCGGCATGGTGGCGGATTATAAAAAGCGCCATCATTTGGATCTTCCCCTCGTCGCTGTCTTGACCGACTATTGCCCTCATTCCTACTGGTTTTATGACAATGTGGACGCTTATATCGTGAGCTCCTTTATTGCCGTTGACCGGTTCAAAAAAAACGGGATTCCCACCGACCGAATTCATGAATTTGGAATCCCGATAGACCCTAGTTTCACCCGGGTTCCTCCTCCTGAAGCGGCGCGGGCCCGATGGGGGTTAGATCCCCGCCTGCCCGTCGTTCTTTTAATGGGGGGAAGCCAAGGGCTGGGCCCCATCAAAAACGTGGTTCAAGAACTGGCTCAGCTTCCGGAAAACTTTCAGATCGCCGTCATCTGCGGCAGTAACGGCGCTCTGCGGCGATGGCTGGAACGCCATCAGAAGAAAACTAGGAAAAAACTCGTCGTTCTGGGGTTTGTGAAAGAGATCAACGAATTAATGTCTGTCTCTTTGGCGCTGATCACAAAACCGGGGGGATTGAGCTCCGCGGAAGCCGTTGCCATGCATCTCCCGATGATTCTCATTAACCCGATTCCAGGACAGGAAGCGCAGAACGCGCGGATTCTTTTAAACAAAAGGATCGCGATGCAGGCGGTGGATGGAAGAGAGACGGCTCTTTTAATCCAGAGGCTCTTGCGGGACCCGCAGTTGGTCGGCGATATGCGGGAGGCAACCCGGCAGATGGCCCGTCCTCACTCCGCCATTGAGACGGCCGCGTTAGCGCTTCGTCTGGCAAGGAGCTAGAACTCATCTCATCAATCCTTATTATTGATGAGATGAGTTCTAAAAAACAGCATGAATTCTTCTCTCCTTTTTCGCGTTGCTTCTCGGCTGGCTTTGTTTCTTCCAAGAAGAGTTGTTTATTTCCTTGGAGAAAAAATAGGGATTGCTTACGCGATGAGTCAGGACAAAGAGAAGAACGCGGTTAGGGAAAATCTTTGTCAAATTTTGGGCAGGGAAATCGCTCAAAAAGAATTAGAAACAATGACCCCGCAGGTCTACATCAATTTCGCCAGGTACCTGATTGATTTTTTACGAGTTCCCAAAGTGAATCATTCTTTCATTGATCGGTATGTTTCCTTTGAGGGAATAGAAGAAGTGGACCGCGCGCTGGAGAAGAAAAAAGGATGCCTGCTTCTAACGGCGCACATCGGAAGTTGGGAGATTGGGGGGGCTATTCTGGCGGAGCTGGGGCATCCGATGGAGGTGATCGCCCTATCCCACAAAAATCCTTGGATCAATCAATTCTTTCTGAGACAACGGCTCTCAAAGGGAATTCGCTCAATTCCTGTGCGGACAGCTCTAAAAGGGGCGCTGGCGGGACTCAGACAAAACCATGTTGTGGCTATCCTAGGGGATAGGGATTACACGTGTCAGGGGATTCCAGTGCGGTTTCTTGGAAAAACAGTCAGTTTGCCAAGAGGGACCGCCTATCTGGCGATCAGAACCGGCGCTCCGATCGTTCCCATCTTCGTCCTCAGGGAGAAAGAGGATTGTTTTCGCCTCCTTTGTAAAAAACCGATTGAGAGGTCTCGTTTTAGCGACGGGAGCAATCAGGCGATTCAAGCCCTGACTCAGGAATGCGCGCGTGTTTTAGAGGAAGAGATTCGTTTTCATCCGACTCAATGGCTCGTTTTTCGGCGGTTTTGGGAACCGATCACTGAAACATGAAAATCTGCGTCCTGATACCCGCTTATAATGCCGCGAAGACCATCCATTCCTTAGTCACCGGGATCCAAAAATATATTTCGGATGTTCTGGTGATTGACGATGGTTCTTGCGATAGAACCGCCCCATTGGCTGAACTGGCTCAGGCGCGGGTGATCTATAATCCCATCAACCAAGGAAAGGGATTTGCTCTTCGGAAGGGATTTGAACAAATTCTGAAGGAAGGCTGCGACTTTGTTTTGACCATGGATGGGGATGGCCAGCATTCTCCCGATGAAATTCCTTTGTTCCTTGAAAAGGCCCGGACAGAAAAAGCGGACCTCGTCATCGGAAATCGCCTAGAAAAGAAAACGGCAATGCCGATGATCCGATGGATGACCAATCACGCGATGTCCTTTTTAATCTCGAAGCTCATCGGGCAGAAAATTCAAGATACACAGTGCGGTTACCGGTTGATTCATCGGTCGGTTCTTCAGAAAACGCGATTAGAAAGCGCGCGGTATGAAGGAGAATCGGAATTGGTCATGCGCGCGGTCCGCTCGGGATTTAAAGTGGTTTCTGTCCCCATCCGTTCCATCTACAATGGCGAAACGAGCCAGATCAGGCCTTTCAGGGATACCCTGCGTTTTATCCGTCTCTTGGCAAACCTTCATTGACGTCGTCCCTCGTGGAATGTTATAGTAATCCCACATGTCTAAAATTACTGTGATTGGTGACGGCGGATGGGGAACGGCGCTGGCGATTCTGCTCGACGGTAAGGGGCATCAGGTGACTCTTTGGTCTGTCTCGCCTGAGTATATCCAGGTTCTCTCTCAAAAAAGAGAAAACACCAAATTCCTTCCTGGGATTTCGCTTTCCAAAACAATTCGGTTTACGGGAAATTTGAAAGAGGCAATGGAGGGAAAAGAATTTGTCATTCTGGCGGTCCCCTCAAAATTTATGCGGCAAGTATTGGAAAAAATGACAGGGATTTCTTTAAAAGGAATCACCGTTGTCAGCGTCGCGAAAGGAATCGAACAAAAAACACTTTTAAGAATGTCTGAAGTGGTCGGCCAGGTGATTCACCCGGAAAAATGCGCGGCTTTGTCGGGACCCACCATCGCTTACGAGGTAGCGGCCGGGCTTCCCGCCGCCGCTGTGATTGCTTCGTCATCAAAAGAAGTCGCCGAAGAAGTTCAGAAAAATATGGGAACCCCCAAATTCCGTCTTTATACCAGCGCTGATGTCGCCGGAGTTGAATTAGGGGGGGCGCTCAAAAACGTTATTGCCATTGCCGCCGGTATTTCCGACGGGCTTGGGTTTGGTTCCAACGCGAAAGCGGCGCTCTTGGCCAGAGGCCTTGGAGAGATTACGAAGTTGGGAGTCCTGGCCGGGGCTAAGCGGAAGACATTTTCCGGATTATCCGGTTTAGGGGATTTGGTAACGACCTGTTTGAGCGAACGGAGCCGGAACCGGAGTTTTGGAGAAGCCATCGCCAAGGGAAAATCGGCGCGGGAGGTTTTAAAGGCGACTGAAATGGTGGTGGAAGGAGTTGAGACGGTTCAATCGGCCCGTCAGCTCGCTCAAAAAGTCGGCGGCGACGTCCCCCTGATGGAAGAGGTCTACCAAATTATTTTTGAAGGGAAGGATCCGAGAAAATCGGCCGATTTATTAATGAGCCGCCCGATGCGGGCTGAGTTTTAAAACGGGGCGTGGCGCAGTTTGGCAGCGCGCTTGAATGGGGTTCAAGAGGTCGCTGGTTCGAATCCAGCCGCCCCGACCATAAATATCGTCGCTTGTGAAACGTCATTCGTCTTGCTGATTTGTCTTTG
>CAYJQR010000111.1:0-5224 GCA_964372345.1 uncultured Planctomycetia bacterium
CAATACGCCCCTACCACTTGACAATGAACTAGCTATCTAGTAAAATTACTCAATAGGAAGAGATAATGCTATTTATAAGTATAACTATATATGTATAAGAGAGATATAGTAAAGACCATTGTCAGCCGATTAATGGAGCCAAGGCATTTGATACAGGTAATCATTGGGCCCAGGCAGGTTGGAAAGACAACGGCGATCCATCAAGCCCTTCAAGAAATCGGGCTGGAATCTCATTACGCCACGGCTGATTTGCCGGCGCCACCGGCCACCGGATGGATTTCCCAACAGTGGGATTTAGCCCGGTTGAAACTAACCGATAGGACCCCGGTAATACTGGTCTTGGACGAAATCCAGAAAATTTCCAATTGGTCCACGGAAGTAAAACGCCTGTGGGATGAGGATACACGGTTGGGGCATTCTCTCCATGTCGTCCTTCTTGGCTCATCCTCTCTTCTCATCCAGAAAGGACTCAGTGAAAGTTTAGCCGGCCGGTTTGAACTGATTCGTTTCCCCCATTGGTCATGGAATGAATGCCGTGACTGCTTTGGGTGGTCGTTGGACCAATATCTTTACTTTGGAGGATACCCCGGTTCCGCCCCATTGATTGGTGAACCCGAACGCTGGGGGCAATATATTCGGGATTCTTTGATTGAAACAGCTGTTTCAAAAGACATCCTATTGCTGAATCGCGTCGAGAAACCGGCGCTTTTGCGGCAACTGTTTGTTCTTGCCTGCGAATACGGCGGGCAAATTTTATCTTACCAGAAAATACTGGGCCAGCTCACTGATGCTGGAAATACGACGACGGTCGCGCATTATCAACAATTGCTGGAATCGGCTTTTCTGATCAGGGGATTGCCAAAGTGGTCAGGAAATATTTTGCGCCGGCGCAACTCAAGCCCCAAGTGGCTTCCTTTAAATACCGCTTTGATGTCCGCGTTGTCCGGCCGGACTTTTGAGGAGACACGACGCAATTCCGATCAATGGGGGCGAGTCGTCGAAACGGCCGTAGGGGCGCATTTAGTGAATGGCGCTTCCACTTATGGAATGGAAATTTATTATTGGCGTCAGGGAAACCGAGAGGTTGATTTTGTGATTCGAATGGGAGAGAAAGTTACAGCGATCGAAGTCAAAAGCGGGAAAAGAGCTGTCTCATTGCATGGGCTCGCTCTTTTCTTAAAACGTTATCCTTCCGCGAAAACATTCACAGTCGGGCAAACAGGGATCGGCATCCAGGAATTCTTAGAAATCCCGCTGCAGCAATTTGTGAAATAGAAACAACCGATCCTGAAATTTATTCCCAAATAAAATTTTTTCTGATATAAAGACTGTTGGTCATGGGATATTTTAATTGGAGTTGGGATGGGGTCAACGGCGCCGAAGAAAACATGGCGCGCGACCGCGAGATGTTAAATCAGGCGATACGATTTTATTCCTGGAACTCTCCCGCGATCACGGTTGGATATTCCCAAAAACCGAAAGAATGGGTGAATTTGATCCGTGCGCATGAATTAGGGGTTGAAGTAGTTCAACGTCCGACTGGGGGCGGGGTTGTTTTTCATCAACGGGATCTCACCTGGAGCATCGCGGGCCCTCAGAAAGCGTTGGGTTTTACGTCTATTCAAGAATGTTATCAAAAAATCCACCAAGCGGTGGCGGCTGGGTTAAAAAGCCACTTTGGATTGCCTGTTTATTTGGCGTCGTGTAAAGAGGTAGGGGCCCCTTCCTTCTGTTTTGCGGTTCCCGTCGGCTATGATATAATGACTTTGGATCGCAAACTGGTGGGTGGGGCGATTCGATGGACGAAAAAAGGGGTACTCTATCAAGGAACTCTGCCGCTCACTAGAGATTTTTCGCTGTTGAAAGAAGTCATTTTGCCCCATCGGCGTTCATGGTTGAATGCTTTGACCCGTTCTTCCATTTCGCTGAGCGAGCTAGAAGAGAAAGAGTGGGCATACCCAGATCTCATCGAAGCGATTCTAACGGGGTTCTGCTCCGAACTTGGATGGGCTCTCGAGGAGGATCCCGCCAATGAAATGCGATACGTGTGGGCAGGAAACAGAAGAAGTTAAGCGGGTCGTAATCCATAAAGGGTACGACAAGACCCGTGTCCGGGCAATGTACAATTGCCAGCAATGTTACGAAACGAAAGAGAAAACGAAGGTTTATAACTTAATTTCCAGCGTTCAGGATTGAACGTGAGCCGGCGCGCCATATTTTCTGTTTTTTCCTGTCCGCTGAACGCTGTCCCCTGAACGCTGATCTTATGAGTCTTCTCAAAGAACGCCTAAGAACAGGCGCGTTTGTTGTCACCAGTGAAGTCGCCCCGCCTAAAGGGACGGATATTTCCGAATCTCTGCATGAAGCCAAAATTCTCGCCGAGGTCGCGACGGCGATCAACGTCACCGACAATCAGAGCGCGGTGATGCGGGCCGACCCGGTCGCCCTCTGCCGCAAGATGCTGGACGAAAATATCGAGCCGATCTATCAGATTGTCTGCCGGGACAAAAATCGTTTGGCGATTCAGTCCAGTTTGCTGGGAGCGGCAATTCTGGGAGTAGAAAATATTCTCTCATTAACCGGAGATCCCCCTCAATGCGGCGATCACCCTGAGACGAAAGTCGTTTTTGATCTGGACTCCATTAAATTGATGGACGCGGCAAGAACTTTGCGCTCAGGGAAAGATATGGCGGGTAAACCGCTAAAAGGGACCCCCAGCTTTTTTATCGGCGCGGCGATGACTCCGACCCACGACAACACCGAACAGGAACTGTCCAAGACCAAGGCCAAAATTACCGGCGGGGCGGAATTTTTTCAAACGCAGGCCGTTTTTGACGTTGCTAAATTTAAACGGTTCGTTACTCTACTGGGGAAAGATCACCCGCCGGTTCTGGCGGGAATTATCGTTCTGAAATCAGTTAAAATGGCGGAGTATATGGCAAAAAATATCCCCGGAATTTTTATCCCCGAGGAATTGATGGAGCGTCTGAAGAAATCGAGCGATTCTCAGAAGGAAGGAATCGAAATTGCCGCCGAACTGGTTTCCCAGTTAAAAGAATTAGCCCAAGGAGTTCACATCATGCCGCTTGGCTTGGTGGGCGCGGTAGGACAGATTATCCAAAAAGCGCGCGTCAATGGGACTAGCTACAGCAAGTCAACATAAAGAGCGGTTGGCCGAACTCCCCTCTTCTTTTTACGGGGGATGGCGGATCTCGCTCAATCCATGGAAGCTCTCTGCTGAAGAAAAAGATGAGTTGGAGCTTCTCGGGGAGCGGCTGTACCGGTTTTACCAGTCGTGTAATTCTCTTTATCATCATTCCCTGCGCGGCGCCGCCCCGACGTGGGTCGCCGAATATCTTGATCTCGGTAAAGATCCCGGTATTCTTTCGATCGGGCAGATGAACCGCTTTGAGAATTCCCTCCCCCGCGTGATCCGTCCCGATCTGATCAAGACGAAAGATGGGTTTTTGGCCTGCGAGTTGGATTCTGTCCCCGGCGGAATAGGACTGATGGCGCAGTTTCAGGAAATTTACCAGACGCCGGCTATCATCGGCGGCAAAGATGGGATGCTGCAAGCCTTCGCTCAAATGATTCGGGAAGAAGTAGGGGCGGGTTTTAAACCCGCCCCTACCCCCAACGTTGCCATCGTCATCACGGAAGAAGCGAGCGGCTACCGCCAGGAGATGGAAACCTTAGCCCTCCGGCTTTGCCAAATGGGTCTGACGACGTCGGTCGTGACTCCTAACGATTTGGAATACCGAGATGAACAAGTCTATTGTCACGATCAGCGATTGGACCTTTTGTATCGTTTTTTTGAACTTTACGAACTCCCCAAAATGGATCGGTCCGATTTATTGCTCAAGGCGGTTAAGAAAAGAAAAATAAAAATCACTCCTCCTTTGCGTTCTCATTTGGAGGAAAAAATGTGGTTCGCATTTTTCCATCACCCGGTGCTCCGTTCTTTCTGGCGGGAGCAGTTGGGAGAAGAGACAAATCGTTATCTGCGAAGATTATTTCCGAAAACATGGATTCTAGACCCGCGCGCTCTCGGCCCGGCGGGGGTTATCCCGGGAATCGAATTCCGCGGAGACGATCTTCAAGATTGGAGGGTTTTATCGGCCGCCACCCAAAAGGAGCGAAGCCAATGGGTGATTAAGCCCTCGGGTTACTCTCCGCTGGCGTGGGGAGCAAAAGGGGTGCGCGTCGGTGAAGATTTGTCGGGCCATGACTGGAAACAGGCGATAGAAGAAGCGCTGGCCAGTTTTACCCGAGGGCCGTGGCTATTGCAAGAGTGGGGGCACCCGATAAGGCAATCGTTTGAAGCGATTTCTTTGGATGGAGTCGAGGAGAAAAAAGAAGTACGGGGAAGAATTTCACCTTTTTATTTTGTCACAGAGGGAAAAGCAAAGTTGAGCGGCGTTCTGGCCACCCTCTGTCCTCTGGACAAAAAAATTATCCACGGTATGCCGGGAGCGATTCTGGCTCCGGCAGGATCAGTCGGAGGTTGAAAAGGAGGAAGACGATGCCACAGCCCAGCAACGAGAATTTTTCTTGGGACGAGGAAAAATGGGAGCGGTTTTTTTCTTCTCAGGAGGCGGAAGCGAGAGGAGAAGAGAATCCCGACGAGAATGAATACGACGTCTGTTATTTAGAAGATTTGTTCATCTATCAACTCGCGAAAGATTTCGCGGATGAAGCGGCTGAATACGTCAGAGGGGTCCGCTCAAAACAAAGAGAAGTGCGTCAGGCGTTAGAACGGCTGGCCACCTGCGCCGCCATGGTGAGCGCCCACATTGCGGCGGGCCACGCGCTGGGCTATGAACCGGAAACGGTCGGCGGCAACACCGCTCTCTGCCGCCGCGGGGCGCAGTCGCTCAAAGAAGCGCGGGAAGCGTTGAAGCGCATCCAGTCCCGCTACGGAATCACCGTCGGGTCTCTTCACCTCAATCAGTTAGCCGAAGAAGTGCGGATCCAGCTCGACGAATGGGTTCGTGAACTGAGGGGAAAAAAAGAACCGGAGTGAAACTTCTCCTCCTTGTCTCATTCCTGCTAGTAGGCGCGGTCCATCGCCAGACTCCTCCGCTTTCCGCGCCGCAGGAACCTCCCGTTGTTCGGCTGCCGGTTCATTTCTTAGAAGAGGAAAGCCAGGCCAGCCGAATGTTTCGCCGTCGGGAGGAGCAGGAATTTGACCTCTACTTGATTCTTCTGCAGGAGAGCGCCCTTA
>CAYJQR010000112.1:0-5105 GCA_964372345.1 uncultured Planctomycetia bacterium
AATGACCCACATGAAACTACGCGTTTACCTGGACACATCGGTATTGAGTGCCTATTTTGATCATCGGATTACCGACCGTCAAGTTGAAACTAAAGAATTAAGGAGGGAATATGCGGTACTTTGATTGGAAGGAAGCTGCAAGCAAAGCAAACATTTCTGAGGATCAGCTTCAAGAGTTGTGTTATGAGGATTCTTGAAAGGGATTGACACAACAACAGAAGACCGAAGATGTTGCGCTTCAATCAATAGCAGTAATGCAAGAGGGGCTTGTGATTAACTTAGATGATTCCCTTGCGCGGTAAGTTCTACTTGATGACTCCAGATTAATATCCCTCTCCCTCACTTCTCTGGAAAATACCCGGCAATTTGGCATTTAGCGGCCACTTGGTATAGAATAAGGCGCTATGGCTAGAGAAGAGACCATTTTTTTCAAACAGATCGAAGTAGGAATGATGCAGAATTTTGTTTACCTGATCGGATCGGGACAGACCAAAGAGGCAGTGGTGGTGGATCCCGCCTGGGAGGTGGACAGGATTCTGGAAGAGGCGAGAAAGGAAGAAGTCAAAATCACGGGGGCATTGATCACGCATACCCACTTTGACCACGTCAACGGGGTGGAAGACCTCCTGGAAGCGCTCCCCAATACGAAGATTTATGTCCACAAGGCCGAGGCCGGTTTTTTGCCGAAAGAATCCGCGAACATCGTGTCGGTTTCCGGAGGGGAAAAAATTCCGGTCGGAGATTTGGAGATCCAACTGATCCATACTCCGGGGCACACACCGGGGTCTCAGTGTTTCCTGGTGCAAAATAGTCTAGTGTCGGGGGATACTCTTTTTATCGGCGCCTGCGGCCGGTGCGATCTGCCAGGGGGGGATCCGAAACAGATGTATGAAAGCTTGACACAGCGGTTGATGAAACTCCCTGAGGGAACAGTCATTTATCCGGGGCACAATTACGCCGATCAGCCGAGTTCAACTTTGAAACGACAAAAACAAGAGAATCCATTCATGAAATTTCAATCATTGAATGATTTTATGGAATTCATGGGATACGGGAGGGAATGAATGAAAGACAGCAGTCAAAAAGCGCTCAAAGAATGGGCTTGTGTCGTTAAGGCGTTGGAACAAGGAAAGCAGATTCTTCTATTGCGCAAAGGGGGGATCGCGGAGAAGGGGGGAGAATTTCGGATGGAAGAATCAGAATTCTTTCTCTTCCCAACGTTTGAACACCAGGACAAAACAAAACTCAAACTAGAGGCCCAGGGGCTGGTGGATGAATCGCAGGAGCAGGCCGATCTTTGGATCGGCAAGGTA
Organism: uncultured Planctomycetia bacterium; assembly: GCA_964372345.1. Lineage (GTDB taxonomy): Bacteria > Omnitrophota > Gorgyraeia > JACOVV01 > JACOVV01 > JACOVV01. The sequence goes on from CAYJQR010000112.1 coordinate 1,314, forward strand.
GGGTTGGTTTGTTACGCCCAGGTCATGGAAGTTTTTCAAACGAGAAAACTGGAACCTCTGTCGTGGCTGGCCCCCTATCATATCTGGTCGGAAGCGATGGTTGGAGAAAAATTTCAGTGGCATCCGGATGAACCGATTTATGTCCCATTATTGCGCGTTTATCGTCTGCAAAGCGCCCTGCTCGTCGATTATCTGGATCGCTATGGCGGATGTAAATCGTGGGTGGAATTCGATCGTCCTATTCCCACTGGAGGGGCGAAGCCGGTTTTGAATGACACGGAATTCCAATTACAGGAAGAACGGATCCGGTCGGTGTTAGGATGAGCGGCCGATGGTACTACAGTAAAGTTTTTGTTTATATCGTTATCGGATTATTAGGGCCATTAGGACTTCCCCTCCTTTGGATGAGTCCGCGGTTTACTAAGAAAGAGAAATGGATTTTGACGACGCTTGTGGCCGTGGGAACTATTTTATTAGTGATTCTTTCTAATCAGATCAGCCGGATATTAGGGACGCAAATGGAATTGATTCAACAACTCTCTTCTTAGACTATGGCGGACCCTCGATCGTTTGATTTTTCAGAACCGAGCGGCGGCGATCATGTCAGTGTGATGGACCGCGGGAATCTTCATCGCCGGCTCAAGATCCCTCAGCTTTTCGCGATCGGCTACGGCGACGTGGGTTCCTCTATTTATTACGCTCTCGGCATCACGACCCTGTATGCTTTAGGGGCGACTCCGCTGGCGCTTCTTTTAGCCGGGTTAGTTTTTGTTTGCACCGTTCTCACCTACGCGGAACTATCCAGCGCCATGCCGGAAGCGGGGGGTTCCTGCAGTTTTGCCCGGCACGCGTTCAATGATTTAGTTTCCTTTATCGCCGGCTGGGCGCTGCTGTTGGATTATATTGTCACCATCGCCATTTCGGCTTACACGGTGGGACCTTATCTAAGTTATTTTTTTCCGGCGCTGAAGTCGGTTTCTGGGAATATTCCATTTGCGTTGGGAGTGATCGGCCTGCTTTTAGGGATTAACTTGATCGGCATTAAAGAATCGACTCGAATTTCTCTATTGTTGTGCGTTTTCGCCACGGTGACGCAACTTTCTATCATTGTCATCGGTTTCTTAACGGTGCTCAATCTACCGTACTTAATTCACCATCTTCAAATCGGAGTCGCGGGGGTCGACTGGTCGCCGACATGGCCGCAATTCTTCAAAGGAATCGGCATGGCGATGGTGGCGTATATCGGCATTGAATCCATCGCGCAACTCGCCGGAGAAACCAGGCACCCGGATAAAAACCTCCCAAGGGCCATGCTTCTGGTGATGGGAGCATTGCTGGTTTTGTATTTCGGGATCGCGACGGTAGCCCTTTCGGTCATGTCCCCACAGGAGTTAACCACCCAGTATTTGGAAGATCCGATCGCGGGTGTTGTCGCCCACCTGCCCATCGGCGGGAAATTTTTTCAGCCGTGGGTCGCTGTTTTGGGAGCCGCGATTCTTTTTGTCGCCGCCAACGCCGGCCTGATCGGCGCTTCGCGGCTGACGTTTGCCATGGGGGAATATTTTCAACTCCCCCGGTTTTTCTATCGCCTGCACCCCCGGTTTAAGACGCCGTACGTTTCGTTAATTACTTTTGCGATGGTCGCCGGTTTGATCGTCTTTGTTGCCAAACAGGTGACTTTTATTGCGGAACTGTATAACTTCGGAGCGATGTTAGCGTTTACTCTGGCTCATTTGGCTTTAATCGGCTGCCGGATTCGTCAGCCCCAGATGAAACGGCCCTTTAAGGCCCCGTTGAATTTCTCATGGGGAAAATCTTCCATCCCTTTGACAGCGGTGCTTGGCTTATTGGGGACGGCGGCGGTTTGGATTGACGTCATTTTGACCAAACCGGCAGGGCGTAATCTCGGGTTTGTCTGGTTGGGGCTGGGTTTGATCAGTTATCTGGTCTATCGCCGACAGCAGCATCTGCCGGCAGCCAGTCGTTTGGATATCGAAAAACTTAAAATCCCGGAATTTCACCATGTTGGGATCAAAAAGATTCTTGTCCCCACCCGTGGCGGGACCCAGACGGAGGTCGTTCAGTTTGCCACCCAATTAGCCAAGGCCTATTCGGCTCATGTCACCGCTCTTTATGTGATCGAAATCGCGGCCACCTTACCGATGGATACCTTTTTCCCAGAAAAATTAATTGAAGGAGACAAAGCGCTGGAACGGGCGCAGGCCATCGGGCGCGAGTATGGGGTCCCTCTTGAGACACAAATCCTCCAATCCCGTTCCGCTGGGGAAACCATTATTGAAACGGCCAAAGAAGGGAAATTTGACCTCATTGTTTTAGGAGCCAGCAAAAAGGGGAGCCCCACGACGATGGGGAGTACCGTGGATGATATCCTCAAACACGCCCCCTGCCGCGTCTGGATTTGCGTGTAACTGGTAATCTCTTAAGTTCCTGAAGGTTGGGATAAGTTTGTTGCATAGTTAAATGGGGGATTGACAAATTATCCAGTAACTGGATAAAATCTATCCATGATCCAACGACACGCTGAAGCCGTGGTGCTCGATTCGCTAAGACATTTCCCCGTAGTCCTCATTACTGGAGCTCGGCAGGTAGGGAAGTCAACCCTGGTTCAAGCAATTTGCAAAAACAGATGGACGGCGGATTATTTAACTCTAGATGATCGTAATATTCTGGATTTGGCTATATTAGATCCTGATGGATTGATTGGCGCCCGCGCGGGATCTGTGGCGATTGATGAAGTACAAAAAGCCCCTGATTTGTTGCGTGCGATTAAACTTAAGGTTGACCGAAAACGACAAGCGGGACAATTCCTATTAACGGGATCCGCTAATATTCTAACCCTGCGTTCTGTATCAGAAACGTTAGCAGGGAGAATTGCTCTTCATGAACTTTATCCTTTCTCTTTTTCAGAAATGTTCAAAAGAAAGAAATCTTCATTAATCTTGCAGCACCTTTTTAATGCCAAAACCGCCGAGCCTCTGGCAAAGATTTTAAAAAGACGAGGGACTTTCCCCAAGAAAAACTGGCTGGAATGGATCTTGCGTGGTGGATATCCAGACCCTGTATTGTCAGAAAAAAAGAGCATCCGTACTCGATGGTTTGAGGCTTATCGAAAAACGTATATTGAACGAGATGTCAGAGAACTGCAGGCGATTGAGAGGCTTCCTGATTTTGGACGCCTCATGGCCCTTGCGGTATCTAGGACAGGCCAACTCCTTAATTTTTCTGATTTAGGAAGGGACGCAGGTCTTCCCTATGTTACCTTACGCCGATATATGAATATTCTTGAACAAACTTATCAGATTTTTCTAGTGACACCCTTTTTCCTCAATATCTCAAAGCGTCTTATGAAAGCGCCAAAACTCTACGGGTCAGATGCAGGAATGGCTTGTCATCTTCTTGGCATCTATGATGTTACGTCTCTTCAAAGAAATCATAAATTAGGGGGCTTAGCTGAGACTTGGGTGGCAGGTGAGCTAAAGAAAATCATTTCTCTGGAAGCAGAACCAATGAATCTCTATACTTGGCGATTACAGAGTGGACAGGAAATTGATTTTTTAATTGAGAAAAGCAATCACTTTCTGGCAATTGAAGTAAAACTAGGGCAACAGATCGAGAGGACAGTTTTCAGCTCGTTTGAGATACTCAAAAAGGACCTAGGAGACTGTCTAAAGATGGGAGTCGTGCTCTATGGCGGGGAAGATATAGTTGTCTTGGGTTCGCAGATGATAGCAATTCCATATGACGTTTTCTTTGACAGTGGCTGATTTTAAT
>CAYJQR010000113.1:0-5077 GCA_964372345.1 uncultured Planctomycetia bacterium
TAAGCAGATCGCAGAACTCCCACCGGTTGATACGGTGATTCAAGATATCGAATCTGGTCTGAAAGATTTGTTCGGAAATTGAGATTGAAGTCCGACTCGAAATCCCCACCGGCGTGCCGAAATCGTCTTTTTTTTCTGTCTGCCACAGGCAGAAATAAAAACGCTCCTCTCTTTAGCTAAGCTATTACGATGATGGCAAGAGACAAAAGTTCGACAAAAAAAGTTCTTGACATTCTAGTATACTGGAAGGTGTAGACTGAAAGAGAAGGGGGGGGGTGAGGAAAATATGAAATTATTTCTATTGATTTTTGTGTTGGTGTCGCTTCCGGTTTATGCCAGTGAAACGGATTATACTATAAAAGTTGAACCCCACCAGGCCGTCGTGCGCGTTAAAGGGGTTGTCTGTTCTTTTTGTGCATATGGGACAGAAAAGAATATCGCTAAACTCAAATTTATAGACCCTTCCCAATATGGTGATGGGGTATTAATGGACATTCATACCCAATTGATCACGATTGTCTTAGACCCAGCAAAAATGTTGGATTTGGAGGGTCTCCATAAAGCCATTAAGGACGGTGGATATGATCCAGTGACTTTTCATCTGCGTCTATCAGGAATATTCAGTAAAGAGGATAACCAGTATTTTTTAAAGAATAAAGACAATGGACAGGTTTTTGAATTAACCGGCGTTGAATTACAAGAATTATCTGCAGGGCAGGTGGTTGATGTCCAGGGTCATTTAGACGCGGCCGATATCAAGGCTTTGAGCAAAAATCATCTTGTCAAGATTGTTGTGGATAAAATACGCAAGATTTAATTTGATGAAAAAGTTAAAGCGATATTTCTATATTCAGCTTATTACGTTGTTTATCATGAGTGTGATCTGCGAGTTAGTCTGGGCACACCAACCGGTCATGGACATGGCCCCTCGGTGGAAAGGCGGTTATGGGTTCCAGATACGCCAAGAGTTACGGTCTTCGGATACTTTGCTTGATGGCAGTAACGAAATCGATAATCCTTTGGGGAGAAAAAAGATCGTTAACACAACTTGGTTAGAAGGGATTTATACCTTTAAACGCGAGGTCAGAACCTCTATCAAAATTCCCTGGATGGATCAAAGTCGGACGGTATTGCGGGGGGGTGTTCCTGTGAAGGAAGAATCCAGCGGTTTAGGAGATATCATGATCGGTATGCCACTCAAACGCTATGAAAATAAATCATCTTCCACAACAAACATCGCTTTTACGCCAAGTCTGCGTATCCCCACAGGTAAAACCAACGGAGATTCCCCTCTGGGTGATGGAAGTTGGGATGTGGGTTTAAGTTTCTCCAAAAGTATGGAGGCCGCTGGCCTTTACCAGTACTACGATCTGTTCTACTGGATCAACAATAAAGGCAAACGCGGCATTGAGGAGGGGAATCAAGTGGGCTTTGATGCGAATATAGGTATCCATCCTTATCATAATAACGTGACCAATTCCGGTGTATTTCTGATGATGGATGTCTCCGCGCGATACCAAGACAGCGGTCATGATACATCGGGGATCACCGGTGGCACACGGATTTCCATTGGCCCTGTTTTAGTGTTATATCATGATAACATGATGTTCCGCGCTGAATTTAAGAGTCCTGTCTATGAGAAAGTCTTTGACACTCAAGTTTCGTACGGATCGGAAGTAAACGTTGGGGTTGGAATAACTTTTTAAAGGATGAGTTTTATAACGTGGAATTAAAATCCGTCATCAAATGCCCTGAATGTGGTTTCGAAAAAACAGAAGTTCTTGGATCATCGCTTCGATTGTCTGTGCCTCTTCCTGTGTGTAAGAACCACCCGGATGAATGTAGCGAATCATTCCCTCTGGATCAATCAGAAAACTGACTGAGGTCCACTGGCGGCTGGGATCATTGAGCCACCAGCGTTTCAAGGTTTGCCACTCTGGGTCGATGGCGATTGGAAATTCGAACTCAAATTGCTCCGCTAATCGCCTGACACGTCCCACCGATAAAGGGACCGCGGACTTGTGATGATAAAACCCGATCACTGCCAAACCCTTCTTGTGGTACTTTTGGTACCAGTCATTTAAATACGGCGCCGAGCTGGCGCAGAAAGGGCAATCAGGCCCTGTCCACCATCGGACCAGAACCACCTTTCCTCTGAGCCCTGGCACAGTTAATGGCTTGCTATTGATCCATTCGATGACTTTCCATTCTTTTGCCTCTGTACCGATTAACTCTGTTCTCTCGTCCGCAAAAACCATGGCTACTATCATGAAACTCAATAAAAACAGCCCTATTTCCATCCAATTGAATTCTCTTCTCATCTTGTAAAGACCCGGAAACAAATTGCGGACACCAACGCCGATACCGGAAGAGTTAAAACCCATGCGGAAAAAATTCCGCTAATGGTCTTCCATCGGGCTTTGCCGGTGACAGCGCCCAGGCCGAGGAGGGCGCCGCAGGAGACATGGGTGGTGGAGACAGGCAGACCAAAGCAAGTCAACCCCAAAGGAAGTATTGTTTCAACCAAAAAGAAAAGAAAAGAAACATGATGTCAATATCTTACTGCCGGCCAATGACCTAATGCAATGGATTATTTTTATACTTGACCTTCTAGTATGCTGGAAGGTATATACTCTATATTAGGAGAGTACCCCGATCCGCCTCTGGAGTAGAAAATGGTCCATGATAAAAGATTCACTATTGGGCGCCTAGCCAAAGTAGTAGGGGTCAACCCTAGAACGATTCGCTTTTATGAATCAGTGGGTCTTTTACCCAAACCCCAACGGAGTGAATCCGGCTATCGGCTCTACGAACCGCCTGCGGCTGAAAGGATTGAGTTCATCCAGAAGGCCCAGAGTCTTGGATTAACCCTGCGCCAGACTCGAGAGATTCTAGAACTGGGAGACCGGGGGAACTGCCCTTGCGGACATGTCAAAAAGGTGCTGAAGTCAAAGATCAAAGAGTTGGAAAACAAGATCCACGATTTTCGATACTTAAAACGACGAATCGTTCAGGCCATGGCGGCGCGGCGCGGACCCCAAGATTATAAGGCGAAAGGGGCGGCCCTTTGCCCGACCATTGACCGAGTGAAGAAGGTTCATAAAAAATCTTCTTGACTTTCCAGTATGCTGGAAAGTGTAGACTTGATTGTGGAGGTGATCACAATGAAAGATCCGATTCAAAAAATCAACTTGTGTCCAGGTTGTGGAGCTTGCCCTGAAGTAGCCGTCTATGACAACGAGGTCTGGATTGGCGAAGAAGGGAATCTCGCCAAGTTGAAGAAAGAAGAATGGAATCAACTGGTGGATGCTGTCCAAAAAGGCATCCTGAGTAAGTAAGATTGAATAAGAGAGGAGGTGAGTCTGTTGAAAAAATGGCTTGCAATGATTCTAGTCGCGCTCTTCCTCGGTGGCACTGTCGGCTCTATAGTCAATGCGAAAGCTTGCGAAGTCAACAAAGGCAAGTGTTGCGGCCAGTGCGATACAAAAGAGTAGAGCAAGAATCTGGCTCTTTCTCAAAATGAGTGGGTAAGTCATCCCCCCCCTCTCCCCTCTCCTTGTGGGAGGGGGGAAGGGGGAGGGGAATGAAAATCAGAAGGCAACAACCTATCGGAAGATATGTTGTTGATTTTGTTTGTTTTGAAAAAAAGGTCCTCATCGAGCTCGATGGAGGTCAACATTCGGTGGAAACAGAGAAAGACGGAGAAAGAGATGAATGGTTTAAAAGTCAGGGTTTCGACGTTCTCAGGTTTTGGAATCATGAAGTATTCACCAATACTCAGGGTGTTTTAGAAGGGATAAAGAGTCATTGTATCTCTCACCCTCCCCTAACCCCTCCCATCGAGGGAGGGGGAACTTACCCACTTGAAATGAGAAAGAACCAAGAATCTCAATGAAAACTCAGAGATTAGGCATCGTTTCAGGAATCGTGGCTTCAGTTTGCTGTCTGGGGCCGCCGCTCCTCATTCTATTAGGATTAGGCGGTCTTGGGATCGGATCTTTCTTAGGAAAATACCATTGGTATTTTATCCTCGGGGCTGGGGCGTTGTTGGGGGTTGCGTGGAGCAGTTACTTGAAAGAAAAACACCGTTGCCAAAAAGAACAATGCACAATGATCCGTCAAGGGACGACTCGAATGATCCTGATTGGAGCCACTCTTGTGGTGACTCTCTTCTTTGGACTCAATGCCTACACCTATCTAGGCCCAAGGGTCGGGGATACGAAAAAAATCGCCGGGATGAACGATCTATCTTATTCACAAATCACTCTTCCGGTAGAAGGAATGAGCTGTTTTTCATGCGAGCTATCGGTTGAGAACGCTCTGAAAAAGACCAGAGGAGTTTGGACTGTCCAGGCCAGCGCCAAAGACAAAAAGGCAATCGTCCAATATGATCCGAAACAAGTCAGCATTCAAGAACTGATTGAAGCTGTGAACCAGACGGGCTATAAAGCTTCAGCGCCTAAGGAGCCATAAATGCAAGAGAGACTCTTTTGCCCTGCCTGCGGCCAAAAGGGACGAGCCGTTAAGAGAATCACGATTGCGTCTCTTTTAAAACCAGAACATCGTTTCCGCATTCCTGAAGGAGAGACTTTTGGTTTTTGTTCAACGCAGTCTTGTTCGACAGTTTATTATGGCAATGGAAAAGCGCTTTTTAACAAAGGGAATCTTTCGGTGAGAGTTGGGTTAAAAGAAACCGAAGATTCCATCCCCCTCTGCTACTGTTTTGGTTTTACTCGAAGCTCCATTGAGGAAGAGATTCGCGAAAAGGGAAAAACCGATATCCCTGATCGGATTAAAGAAGAATTAAAAAAAGAAAATTGTTACTGCGAAATCACGAATCCTCAAGGAGTTTGCTGTCTGGGGAACATTGCCAAAGCGGCTGAAGAAATCAACGAAAAACTGAGACGAAAGTGATCTCACCCCTGGCAGCGCTCTTTCAGTTCCTGGGCATATAAAAATGCATGTTTAAATCCACTGTACTTGGATTTCTTTTGCGACTGCCGAGGCCCCTTCTTCATTGGCTAAATAGTTTCTGCACGGAAAGTCTAGGTTAACAGCGTCGAGGTTACTTCCGATA
>CAYJQR010000114.1:0-5044 GCA_964372345.1 uncultured Planctomycetia bacterium
TCACACAACCGAACACCCTGATGGTTTTCGGTGATGCTAAAGAGACACTTTCTAAGTTGCTATTGGCACTGAGACGATAAATTTTGTTTGCGGATAGGGACGGTTCTTATTTTTTTAATTGATTTGTTTAAAGTAGGTTGTGAAAATAGTACCGTGTCAATAATTAAATCTTGACAAATTAGTCAGGATTCGGTATCCTTAATGGTGGAGGCCTTGTTGATGATCCTGAGCGCGCTGCAAGAATATGGTATTCGATGTCTGCTCCAATTGGCAAAACAGCCGATGGGGCGCCCCATGACGGTGCGGGAAGTCGCCCAGGCGGAAGGGCTTTCAAGCGATTACGTCGAAAAAATACTAAATCATCTCAGAAGCGAGGGATTGACCACCAGTATCCGCGGGGCTAATGGCGGCTATCTGTTAGCCCATCCGGCCGCTGACATTACTTTGGCCGAAGCGCTTCGCGCGCTCGGGGGGCTTTTGTATGATAAAGGATTTTGTGACCGTTTCCCCGGGCTCAAAGATGAGTGTAACCACTTAACCAATTGCGGCATCCGCCCGGTGTGGGCATTTATCACACGGGAAATCCATCGAGTTTTAAGTCATTCGACATTAGCTGATTTCTTAAATGAAGAAGCGGTGGTAGCGCATACGCTTCAGCGGCAGAGATTGAATAACACGGAAAACGTGAAATGGAAAATGCCCGCCGGGGACGGGTCCGCCTTTGGAGGACGAAATGGGAGCAACTGACGTTAATCATCAGAATGGATTATACATTGATAATCTCCATGTGAGTGTGGAGGGGAAGCCGATTATTAATGGAGTCACTCTGGAGGTCCCGCCGGGCCAGGTTCATGCCATCATGGGGCCGAATGGCTCCGGTAAAAGCACGCTGGCATATTCGGTGATGGGGCATCCTAAATATCAAATCACTCAAGGGGGTGTTCGTTTTCAGGGAGAAGACATTAAAAGTTGGACTCCCGATGAAAGGGCCAGGAAAGGAATTTTCCTGGCGTTTCAATACCCAACGACAGTGCCGGGGGTCAGCGTCGGGAATTTCTTGAGGGCTTCTCTGCGGTCCATCCGCGGCAGCGATGTCCCCATCCGGGAATTCCGCCAGCAGTTGAAGGAGAAAATGGCGCAGTTAAAGGTCGGCGATTCTTTTGCGGGGAGATATTTAAACGATGGATTCTCCGGGGGAGAGAAGAAGAGGATCGAAATCCTGCAGATGGCGCTCCTGTCTCCTAAAATAGCCATCTTGGATGAAACAGACTCTGGATTGGATATTGACGCTTTGAAAGTTGTCTCGGAAGGAGTGAACCGGTTAACGGGGCCTCATCTTGGAATTTTACTGATCACGCATTACCATCGGATCCTTAAATATATCCGCCCTCATTTCGTGCATGTTTTGATTGAGGGAAGGATCGTGAAGTCAGGCGGCGAGGAGCTGGCGCAGCAGCTTGAAGCCAAGGGATATGATTGGATCATAAAAGACAGGATTCAGGATTCAGGGTTCAGGGGACAGTGATGGTTTTCTGTACCCTGACCCCTGTCCCCTGTATGCTGAAGAGAGGGAGGTTGTAATGTCAGACACCAAGAAAAAACTAGATCCCGGAGTCAAAGGCCCCGAGGCCTATCAGTTCGGGTTTCACGATGATGACAAGGCAGTTTTCAAAATGCCGAAGGGATTGAATCGGGAAGTCGTCGAAAAAATCTCCGAAATGAAAGGGGAGCCGGATTGGATGAGAGAATTCCGTTTCCGCTCCTTGGAAATTTTCTTTAAGAAACCCATGCCGAAGTTCGGCGGGCGGCTGGAGGATATTGATTTCCAGAATATTTATTACTATGTCAAAGCGTCTGAAGGACAGGGGAAGACTTGGGAGGAGGTTCCTGAGTATATCAAGAAAACGTTTGATCGTTTGGGTATTCCTGAGGCGGAAAGAAAATTCTTAGCCGGCGTCGGCGCCCAGTACGATTCGGAAGTAGTCTATCATAATATCCGCGAGGATCTGGAGAAAAAAGGAGTCATCTTTAAAGACCCTGATTCCGCGTTGAGAGAGCATCCTGAGATTTTCAAGCAATACTTTGGCACGGTGATCCCGCCGATGGACAATAAATTCGCCGCGCTTAACAGCGCCGTTTGGAGCGGAGGGTCGTTCATTTATGTCCCGGAGGGGGTGCATGTGGACATCCCTTTGCAGGCCTATTTCCGGATCAACTCCAACAACATGGGACAGTTTGAACGGACGCTGATCATTGCCGAAAAAGGAAGCTCCGTGCATTATGTCGAAGGGTGTTTCACTGCAGGAGCCAGCGTTCGGGCCCGACAGGGTGATAAACCAGTGGAAGAAATTACGGTTGGCGATGAAGTGTTCACGCACAAAGGCCGGTATCGTCGAGTCTACCATACGATGAAGCGTCCCTATCATGGGCCGATCTATCGAATCCGTTATTATGGTGAGAGTGGCAGTGAATTGGAAGTGACGCAGGAACATCCATTGATGGTAGTGAAGCGCCAGAGACGACGAGAGCGCAACAAAATATTTCAGCCACAATGGAAGATGGCTTCGGAAGTGAAAGTCGGCGATTACCTTGCAATCCCGTTGCCTAAACCTGAAATAGCCCAGCCGGTAGAAAGTATTTCTCATCGCGTCGCAGTTGCTATTGGGAACGGCCGCCATAAACCAGTAACACGTTATTTTGAATTCCCAAGCGAAGCCGACTTCTATCGTTTACTGGGTTACTACTTTAGTGAAGGGCACGTGGATAATGAACATTACTTATCTCTCTCATTCAACGTGAAGGAGACAGAATATCTTAGGGACGCTCAACAGTTGTTGGAGCGCTATTCAGGAAAGAAAGTCATTATGAATGCTCCTAGACAGAATGGGCAGACAATGGTGATTTGTTCTACGGAAGTAGCGCGATCGTTCGCGACTGAATTCGGCTCAACGGTTAATGACAAACATATCCCAGAGTGGATTCAGAGTTTGCCTTTTGGGCAACTGCGTGAATTGGTGCGAGGCATGTGGTGCGGAGATGGCAGCTATGATTCCCGTAAGAATATGTTTCGGTATAACACTGTTTCTAGAAATTTGGCTTATGGATTTCGTGATGCCTTGCTTCGTTTAGGGATTGCGGCTTCGATTGATCTACAGAAGCGGGAAACCCCTCGGCGAGATATTTATGCCGTGGTTATTTCTTCGCCTTGGAATCCGCAGTTTGGCGAAATTGTGGGTATCAATGCACCAGCTGGATCTCTTCGCGGATCACCTTTTCAGATAGACGAACAATATCTCTATGTCCCGGTCAAGGAGATTCTTATTGAAGAGAAAGAGACCACTGTTTATAACTTCTCCGTGGAAGAAGACGAATCCTACGTCGGCGAAGGGGTAATATCTCATAATTGTACCGCGCCTACGTATTCCAGTGATTCACTCCACAGCGCCGTCGTGGAGATCATTGTCAAAGAAGGAGCCAAGGTTCAGTACACGACGATTCAGAACTGGTCCGCTAACGTTTACAACTTGGTCACCAAGCGGATGGCGGTCTATAAAGACGCTGTCGGATACTGGCTCGACGCCAACATCGGATCCAAGCTGACGATGAAGTATCCGAGTTGCTATCTGATGGAACCGGGAGCGCGGGGAGAGATTCTTTCGGTCGCCATTGCCGGCAAGGGGCAGCACCAGGACGCGGGGGGGAAAATTATCCACGGGGCCCCCAACACCTCCAGCGTGATCAATTCCAAGTCCATCAGCAAGGACGGAGGACGGACCAGTTACCGCGGGTTGATTAAAGTTTATCCCGGTTGCGAAGGGGTCAAATCTACCGTTCGCTGTGACGCACTGCTCATGGATGAGGATTCTCGTTCGGATACCTATCCTTCGATGGAAATTGACGAGGAGAATGTCCAGATCGGGCATGAAGCGACGGTGAGCAAGGTCAGCGACGATCAGATTTTCTATTTGATGAGCCGCGGGATTCCGGAACAGGAAGCGACCAAGATGATCGTCAACGGATTTTTAGAGCCGTTGGTCAAGCAGCTTCCGATGGAATACGCGGTAGAGTTGAACCGGCTGGTGGAAATGCAGTTAGAAGGGTCGGTGGGATGAAAAATTTCTCAATGGAACAATTCGAGTCATGGATTAAAAACCGGCGCGAACCGGAATGGTTCATCGCCCTTCGCCGCCAGGCGTTGGAGCGTTTTCACGCTCTGGATTATCCTGACCGCGGCACAGAGGCGTGGCGTCGTCTGCCGTGGGATAAAATCTTATTTGAAAATTATCCCCCAGCGATGGACGTGAAAGAATTTGTTTCGCAAAATGCGGAGGAGTTAAAACGGCAAGGGGTGATTCTGGTTTCTCTGCAAGAAGCGCTTCGATCGCACAGTGATTTGATAAAACAGCATTGGTCCAAAATAATCCGTCCCGATGAAGGGAAATTCGATGCCCTTAGTACCGCTTTCACCACGCATGGCGCTTTCCTTTATATCCCCTCAGTGGAATTGCGTGAGGCGATTGTGCTTCGATGGGAGGGGAGAATCTCCGGAGAAACGATCTTCCCTCATCTAGTGATCGTGACAGAGGCGAATAGCCACGCTGCTGTCATCTTGGAGAGGCATTCTTCTGATGAGGAAAAGCCAGGGATGGTTTATGGAGTGATTGAAGCGCTGGCGGGGAGAGACTCGCATCTGGATATTCTTTCGATCCAGCAGTATGGCAGAAACGTGGATTCTTTTGTGACCCAGAGGGTAAAACTGGAACAGGGGGCGCAGGTTCAGACAATTCTGCTGGGACTCGGAAGCCGTGTGGCTTATACCAAGACGGAAAGTATCTTAGCGGCGAGCGGGGCTTCCGCGGAACTCCTTGGATTTTTCTTCGGCGAAGAAGATCAACACTTTAGCGCGCATACCCTGCAGGATCATCAGGCGCCGCACACCCAGAGCGACTTGCTCTTTAAGGCGGCTCTGCGGGATCATGCCCAGTCGGTCTATTACGGGTTGATCCGGATTCAAAAGGGGGCTCAAGCCACCAACGCCTATCAG
>CAYJQR010000115.1:0-4989 GCA_964372345.1 uncultured Planctomycetia bacterium
TTAGAAAGTGTCTCTTTAGCATCACCGAAAACCATCAGGGTGTTCGGTTGTGTGAACAGTTCATTTTCGATCCCTGCGAAACCATGAGATAGACTGCGTTTCAGGACGATCACTGCCTTGGCCTGATCCGCATTCAGTATCGGCATCCCATAGATAGGACTCCCCGGGGTATTCCTCGCAGCAGGATTGACCACATCATTGGCCCCTACAACTAGAGCTACATCTGTCCGTGAAAACTCCTCGTTAATCTGATCAAGATCATAGAGCTGATCATAGGGGACATTCGCTTCTGCTAATAGAACATTCATGTGTCCTGGCATCCTGCCAGCCACAGGGTGAATGGCATACTTGACACCTACTCCATGCTTGTCTAAAGAAGATGCCAAGTCACGCACGGCATGTTGGGCTTGTGCGACAGCCATTCCATATCCAGGCACGATAATCACCGATCTTGTACCCTTTAAAAGTTCAGCAGTTTCTTCGACTGTAGCTTCATTGACTGCGGCTGTAGTTTTTTTGAATTCTCCTTGCACTGGTTCACGACCAAAAGCGCCAAAGAGCACATTCGTAAATGAGCGATTCATTGCCTTGCTCATCACCATAGCCAGAATAAATCCAGAACCCCCATCCAGCGCACCACAGACGATTAAGATGGTATTACTCAGTGCAAAGCCTGCACCACAAGCCGCCAGTCCAGCATAGGAGTTCATCAGACAGATGACAACAGGCATATCGGCTCCACCAATTGGAAGTACCAGTAAGAGACCCAGCAAAAATGATAAGCCAAAGAGTCCATAAAATAGGGTGCTTGCTTGGGGAGAGGCAATGATAGAAACAATCATACCGACAGCCGCCGCAAGGGCTGTTAGCGTTATAGCATTCTGTAGTTTGAAAGTGATTGGCCTGCCGGGTAATAGCCCTTGCAGCTTACTGAAAGCCATTAAACTGCCTGTAAAAGTCACGGCTCCGAGCATGACTTCAAATGCTGTCGCCCCTATTTCAAACCGACTGATGTCTGCACCCAAATGCGAATAATGCACAACACCGACAAGAGCAATGGCAAGACCTCCGAAGGAATGGGAGAGTGCAATCCGCTGGGGCATCTTCGTCATTGGAATCCATAAACCCATCGGGATGCCGATCAGCGTCCCAACGACGATTCCAATAGCAATCCACTCGTATCGTATAATGTCTCTATGAAGCAGCGTCCCTATCACTGCAACTAGCATCCCAATAGCCGCAAGAAGAGTGCCACGCCGCGCAGAGTCAGGATGCGTGAGACCCCGTAATCCCAAAATAAAAAGTAAGGCTGAGACTAGATACGCAAGGTGGATCATCTCATGGGGTATCATTTTTTTATGTTTTCCCTTTTACGGAACATCTTTAGCATTCGATCGGTGATTAAGAACCCACCCACGACATTAATCGTTGCACAGATAACGGCTAGGCACCCCAGTCCCATTGCCCATGGATCCAAATCTGCCCCGGCGGCGACCATCGATGCAACCAGAGAGATCCCTGAAATGGCGTTTGTAAATGACATCAGGGGTGTATGTAAAAGTGCTGGGACCTTGGTGATCACTTGAAAGCCGGCAAAGACGGCCAGCATCAATATATAGAGACCTAAGATCATCTGTTCAGTCATACGGCTCCTCCGACGATGGCATCTTTTACCTTTGGATGAACAACCTCTCCACCATGAGTGATGACACAGCCTCGGGTTATTTCATCTTCCATATTTATTTTTAATGCACCCTCCCTACTTAAATGGGTCAGCAACTTTTCTACATTTCTAGAAAACATCTGGCTTGCATGAACGGCTACCCTGCTTGGAGTATTCGCTACACCGATGATGGTTACGCCGTGCTTGACCACTTCGTTAGCGGGCTCACAACCTTCCACATTCCCACCCTGTTCTGCTGCAAGATCTACAATGACTGAACCTGGACGCATGGATTTTATCTGCGCCTCTGTCACGAGAATGGGAGCCCTGCGCCCTGGAATCAAGGCCGTTGTAATAACAACATCCGCTTTGGAAATGTGTTCTGCAATAAGTTCAGCTTGTTTCTTTTGATACTCTTCTGTTTGTTCTGCTGCATATCCACCCCCTCCGGCCTTGACTTCGACTCCAGTCACCTGAAGGAATTTTCCACCCAAGCTTTCGACTTGCTCCTTACATTCTGGTCGTACATCTGTAGCTTCTACCACTGCACCCAGACGCCGCGCCGTTGCTATCGCTTGAAGCCCTGCGACACCTACGCCCATAACAAGTACCCTTGCAGGAGTAATCGTTCCCGCTGCTGTCATTAGCATCGGAAAAATCTTTGGCAGGTGCATTGCAGCCGCAACAACAGCCCAGTATCCACTAAGGTTAGCCTGAGAGCTCAGTATATCCATGCCCTGTGCCAGGCTGATACGGGGAATCATATCGAGCGCGATGGCTGTTATCTTTCGTCCTGCGAGATCTTGAATAAAACTGACATTCTGAAGTGGGTATAACAGACCGATAAGAGCAGAAGACTCTTTCATTGCATGAATGAATGAAGGCTCCGGCTTGTGAATCGTGACCAAGACATCGGCCTTTGCGCAGACATCCTGTGCTGTTGGCAACAAGGTTGCCCCAGCTGCTTGATATTGGGCATCAGAGAAGAATGAATATTCACCCGCTTGTGCCTGCACGAAAAATTCAAATTTCTTAGGTTTCAGCCGCTGGACTGTATCGGGCACGATGGCCACACGGCGTTCATTGCCAGACGTCTCTTTGACAACTCCAATATTCATAGCGATTGCCTCTGGCGTTTCTTTTAAGGTAAATCGAAATTAATCACGGCCGCTCGTTCTACGATATTTTCCTTCAGATGAAAATAGGGAGCCCATGTCTGAAGACGTGCATCTTCAACAGGGCCGCCTATTGTGAAATGATAAAGGCTCTGAAAAGTATGATCCTCGAGCCCCATGATCTCGTGGACTAGATCATCGAAAAAACATCCGATGCCTGTCCCCCGGACACCATGGGCCTCCGCCTCAAGATAAAGTACCTGGCCAATCATACCGCTCTCCCAGAATAGATGCCGGTAAAGAAAAGGATTCTCTTCCACCGTACTTCTGAATTTCGCAATCATTCCCAGGGAAAAGCTGCTCTCCCCGGCAATGTGCTGATGGCAACTTGCGGCTGTTGCTTCGCGCATGAGCCATCCTTCACTTAAGAGGTATAAAGGCAGCCCCTGATCTTTCTTCTTCCACAAAAATTCAGGACGGCATGAGGACCGAAGCAATTCCAAATCCTTCTCATCGCGCACAAATAGATAAAGACCCGGGGCAATTCCTGTTACACGATGGACAAACAAAAGCAAATGGACCCGGACAGGTCCCAGTCCGAAGTCAAAAGGTGCACAATGCCTGCGCGGTAATGTCTTATCTAGGATCGCGGCAAACTGAGGTTGGGCGATGCTTGTTTGACCATCAAAAGCAACAGCACTTCTTCTTTGTCTAATCATTTGGGCTGCGGTCAGATCTTTGATTTGGTTTGGCACGAGCAATGGCTTATCCAAGGCATGAGTTGAATTTGGGCTCATGCTTCCGGAATTCATCGTAGACTTTGCAACTTCAGGGATAATCTCCCAGGGGACATGATCTGAGCTTAGCCGGTTGGGCGTGCCCTGAAAGGAAAGCGCTGACATTTTTGAAAGCAAGTCCTGTGGAATCCTTAGGGGAATTCCCGCCTGGTCTTTTGGATGAATACAGCAGAGGACTTCCGGATACTCCTCCTCGTGATCGTGCCAGCGAACTCTGTCAAAACCTAGAATTAAACCCAACTCATCGTCCGTCACTTCACTCAAATAGCTCACCTTCCAACCCAGAAGGTTCCCCGCAAAACTGGATGAAGCAATAGCATGGCCCAAGTCATGGTTAGAGTAGCGGAAGGCGCGCTCTCCGTATTTCCATGCCTCACGCCAGTGAATGCTTGTGAGAGCAAAAAGAAAGCTTTCAGAGCCAAAATGAGTCCTGAAACGATACAAGAGTTCTTCTGGAAAACTGGCTCGAGGCTCCAGGGCGTGAAGGAAAGGATTGTAATGAAAAACTCCTGATGGATACTCTTTTTGAGTGTGGAGAATGACATAGCTTTCAGTGGGGTGCAGATTGCCGCTCGATGGGTTCATGCGAAGTGCCCATCTGGCACCAGGAAGTGATTTCCAGGCAGACAATCCCAGAGAAAGTTCTAAGAATAAGGAAAGGTTCTCAAGAGATACGGGACGCGTTTGATTGCCAGACCTTTCGTACAAATCCAGGTGGGATGCTTTTGGATCTTCTTTGGAGAAAGGTAACTTGAGCGGAGTTATCCCTTCATAAAACCTGAACGGGTTGGGCTGAGTATCCCAATCTAGATAGCCAAGAGATCGTGCATACCGCTCAATATGGTGCTTGGTCTCTTGGTGATAACGTAAGACCACCTCCACATCGTTTTCGCTCATCGAATCGTTCCTTCAACATAAGAGATAATCAACTCAACTTGTTCCTTAAGTTACACTCGAGGCCAGTACATGATGACGGCAACGCCAGCCCCACAGCCTTACTTTGTCTGTGGATTATCTTGAAATGCATTCTTCAGAAGAGCAAAGCGTTACGCGCCGTCGCTCCCAATTGCCTCAACCGGGCACTCCTCCATCGCCTGCTTGCACTTAGCCTCTTCCTCGGGATTCTCCGACTGTTTGAAGACATAAGAGAACCCTCCAGCCTCGTTGCGAGTAAAATTGGCTGGTGCCGTCTGTCGGCAAAGGTCACAATCGATGCAGGATGTGTCGACGTAAAAAGGCCCAGCGACCTGACCCGGATGTTTATTATTTTTGTCCGCCATGAAATCGCTCCTTTCCTATGCCTCGAGTCCCCTTCGGTCTCCACTACTAAGGATACCGAATCCTGACTAATTTGTCAAGATTTAATCGCACCTGGTAAATTCCTCGAAGCTTGCTTCGCATAATCCCCTCCCCC
>CAYJQR010000116.1:0-4917 GCA_964372345.1 uncultured Planctomycetia bacterium
CCGCAAAAAAGATAAGCGATATTTTGATGGAGAAAAAGATCTATCAGGTCTTGCGTCCAAAACTCGTCACCGCCTCCCCTGATTTAACCCTTCAGCAGGCGTTTGACCTGATGCGACGGGAAAAATCGGGGTATATCGTGGTCGCGGACGCTCATTTGAAAGTCGTCGGCTTATTTACCGAGCGGGATGTGCTGATGAAAGTCTTGCGCCCGGGAGTCGGCTTAAACGAACCGATGGTCAAATATATGACCACCGAACCTCCTGTCCTTACCAAAAAGGATACGGTGGGAACAGCCATTGAAACCATGAATACCTATAACGTGCGCCATGTTCCGCTCGTTGATGAATTGGGGCAGATGACGGGAGTCCTTTCTGTCCGAACTATCGTGATTTTCTTGGCCGAACTCTTTCCCGTCGAGGTTTTTAACCTCCCGCCTAAAGCCGATCAGATCCATGAGACGGCCGAGGGAGGATAAAGACGGAAAGTGGAAAATGGAGAATGGAAAGTGGGTAGCACAAAAAATCCTAGAAACAAAAATAATCGGAGAGTTGCCCGTGGATAGGAAACATCCTAAAGAAATAGATGCCGTAACGATCCGTTTTGCCGGGGATTCCGGCGACGGGATGCAGTTGACCGGCGACCAGTTCACGGATACCTCCGCGCTGAT
The DNA here is from genome assembly GCA_964372345.1 of uncultured Planctomycetia bacterium. Lineage (GTDB taxonomy): Bacteria > Omnitrophota > Gorgyraeia > JACOVV01 > JACOVV01 > JACOVV01. The sequence continues at coordinate 669 of CAYJQR010000116.1, forward strand.
GGGAAACGATATCGCCACCTTCCCCGACTTCCCGGCGGAAATCCGCGCCCCGGCGGGAACGCTCCCTGGGGTGAGCAGTTTTCAAATCCAATTCAGCGAACACGAGATTTTTACCGCCGGCGATTCCCCCGATGTTCTGGTGGCGATGAACCCCGCGGCGCTTAAAGTCAATCTCACTGATCTTGTTAAAGGGGGCATTGTTGTTCTTAATACCGATTCTTTCACTGAGGAAAACCTGAAAAAAGCCGGTTGGAAATCCAACCCGCTCCAAGACGGAACATTAAAGGATTACGCGATATTAGAAATCCCCATTTCCACACTCAATGCCAACGCCCTAAAAGGTTCTCCTATTAAGCCGACGGACGCGGGCCGATGCAAAAACTTCTTCGCCCTGGGACTGATGTTCTGGATGTACGACCGCAAACTGGATTTTACCGTCAAATGGATTGAAGAAAAATTCGCGAAAAAACCGGAACTGCTCCAGGCGAATGCTACGGCGTTGAAGGCGGGTTACAACTACGGTGACATTTCGGAAACAATTCCGTCCCGCTACGTGATTCGAAAAGCGCGCCTGGCGCCGGGGACCTACCGAAAAATTACAGGGAATGAAGCGATCGCTCTTGGAATTGTCACCGCGGCCCACCTCGCCGGCAAACAAGTTCTTTACGGTAGTTACCCTATTACCCCGGCGAGCAGTATCCTGCATGAACTGGCGCTCCGCAAAAACTTTGGGATTAAAACTTTCCAGGCGGAAGATGAAATCGCCGCCTGCGGATCGGCGCTCGGCGCCGCGTTTGGAGGACATATCGGTATCACCGCCACCAGCGGCCCCGGAGTTTGTCTTAAATCAGAGATGATTAACTTAGCAGTGATGGCGGAGCTCCCTTTAGTGATTATTGACGTTCAAAGAGGAGGTCCTTCCACCGGTCTCCCGACAAAAACAGAACAGGGAGATCTGTTGCAAGCGATGTTTGGAAGAAACAGCGACTCTCCTGTTCCCGTGATCGCCGCCTCCACACCGTCAAACTGTTATGATTTCATGATTGAGGCGATTCGAATCGCCGTCACTTACATGACCCCGGTTTTCTTCCTCTCGGATGGTTATCTGGCCAGCGCCGCCGAACCGTGGTCTCTGCCGGACGTCTCGAAGCTTCCTAAAATTCAAATCCAACACCCGCAATCGAGTGATGGCCCGTTCTTACCCTATGTTCGAAATGAACAAACTCTGGCAAGGCCATGGGCCATTCCCGGGACGCCGGGCATGGAACACCGTATCGGGGGGCTTGAGAAAGCGGACCGGACAGGGGGCGTCAGTTACGATCCGGCGAACCATCACAAAATGGTCATGCTCCGTCGGGAAAAAGTGAATCGCGTCGCTGATGGAATTCCTCCACTGGAAGTCCTGGGCCCTAAAAAAGGAAAACTGCTGGTCTTGGGCTGGGGAAGCACCTATGGGCCGATTCACGCGGCGGTCACTGAATTGCAGACGCAAGGAAAACAAGTTTCCGCCTGCCATCTTCATTACATGAACCCTTTCCCGAAAAATTTGTCCGAAATACTGAAATCTTTTAACACGATTTTAATCCCTGAAAACAATATGGGACAACTGCTCTTGCTGATCCGGGGGGCGTTTGAAGGAATTCACGCGGCAGGATTTCATCAGGTCACCGGGCAGCCTTTTAAAATTAGAGAGATCAAAGAAAAAATTGAGGAACTTTTATGACCCCATCGCAAGACACACCGTTGCCATTGCCGTATACCAAAGAAGATTTTGTCTCAGGACAAGATGTGCGGTGGTGTCCTGGGTGCGGAGATTACGCCATTCTGTCCGTCATGCAAAGGACGCTGGCGCAATTCCGGATCCCGCCTGAAAATCACGTCTTTATTTCCGGGATCGGCTGTTCCAGTCGCTTTCCTTATTATATGAACACCTACGGATTTCATACCATTCATGGCAGAGCCCCCACGATCGCGACGGGCTTAAAATGCGTCCGCCCAGAATTGACCGTGTGGGTTGTCACCGGCGATGGAGACGGCTTGAGCATCGGAGGCAACCATTTGATCCATGCCATGCGCCGGAACATTGATTTAAAAATTATTCTGGTGAACAACCAAATCTACGGACTCACCAAGGGGCAATACTCCCCTACTTCGGAAATCGGGAAAGTCACCAAATCATCTCCCGCTGGGTCCATTGATTATCCGATCAATCCCCTCTGTATCGCTATCGCCGCTGAAGCGACTTTCATCGCCCGCACGGTTGACCTCGATCCGCGCCACATGGGAATGGTCCTGCAAAGGGCCTGTGAACATAAAGGAGTTTCATTCGTTGAGATTTACCAAAATTGCATCATTTTTAACAAGGATACGTTTCAGCCGGTCGCCGGGCGCGAGTCCCGGGAAAACCGTATTCTGTATCTGGAGCACGGCAAGCCCTTGATATTCGGGAAGAAGAGAGACCAAGCCATCCGGTTGAACGGTCTCAATCCTGAAGTAGTCAACCTGGCCGACGCCAAAGATTCAAAAGAAATTCTCGTCCATAAAGAAGACGACCCTCTCCCTAATTACGCTTATCTGTTGACCCAGATGGAATATCCCCAGATGCCGGTTCCCTTTGGTATTTTCCGTTGTATTCAGAAACCGACCTACGATCAAATGCTGGACGATCAAATTAAAGCGGAAATCAAAAAGAGGGGCTCAGGGAAACTGGGCGATCTGTTGCACGCCGGCAGTGTCTGGCAAATCGAGGAACGGGAGGAGCCGTCATGACGACAAAATTCAAAAAATTCAGCTGTCCTTATTGCGGAGAGGAAATCACCCCAGGGGCTGATCGGTGCGAGGGATGCCTTACCTCCTTCACGCAGAGAGACCTGCCTCAGCCCAAAGAAAAGGAGTCTCTGCAAAAAGAGATCATGACTAAGAAGATGGGAGAATTCATCTCTCAAAAACACCCCCCCATCATCGTCAAAAGGAATACTTCGGTACTGGAAGTGATAGAAAAACTTCAATCAAATTCCTATCAGGGGTGCGTGCTTGTTTGTGATGACAGCAAGAAACTAATTGGGATTGTGAGCATTCGGGACATCCTGCATAAAGTAGCGGGTCTCATCAAGTGGGAAGAAACCGCACGCACCCCTGTTGAGAAAATAATGACTCCAAACCCCCAGACACTTCCCAAGGAAGCTACCTTGGCGTACGCCCTTCACAATATGGCCATTGGCCGTTACCGCCATGTCCCGATCGTGGAAGATGGAGTGCCGGTCGGCGTCGTTTCCCTGCGGGATATTATTCCTTACTTGAGCAAGAAATAAATAGCATATTATCCAGGGCGCCCACAAGGGGTGCCCCTACATTAACAGACGCACCGACCATAGATTTTCTTGCATGGAATTTTAGAAAAATTCGGCTCGCGGCGAGATAAAGGGTGAGGGGTGATTGGCAGGTGGAAGTCAATTTAATGAAAATTCACCCCTCACGCAAGCGCAAAGGGTGACTCCTTTTTGGACGTCCCCAGGGGTTACGGTTTTGTGCTATTTTGGAGAGAAATATTCGTCGTCTTCCCATTGGGTGGGGTTATTGATGATATATTCACGGATACGCGTAAGGTCGGATTCGGTACGAATAACATGTTCGTAGAAATTGCGTTGCCATAATTGTCTATTAAATGACGGCCAATTGTTGATTTTGACATTACGGATGTATTCGTTGGTTGTTAACGATTTAAATACGCCGATAATTTCACCCACCGTAGGGGCGCCCTTTATGGGCGCCCTTTGTCTTGTGCCTGCCCTATCGTCCATATCATTCAGGGCACCCACAAGGGGTGCCCCTACATCATCGGTTATTTCATGTTTCCCAACAATGACGATTACCCCGTGCAAATGGTTTGGCATTACGATAAATTCATCCATTTCGATATTCGGGAAACGATCGGGCAATTGATTCCAATCGTGCGTGACCATATTTCCCGCGTCATTCAACACCATTTTCCCATTCCCAACATCGCCAAATACACATTTGCGATCATTCGCGCACACCGTCACATAATACGTGCCCTGTTGCGCATAATCGTAATCTTTCAATCTAATCGATTTGCGATTCCCTGACATAATGACCGCCTATTCCCCCACCGGGGCGACCTTTATGGTCGCCCTTTGTCTTGTGCCTGCCCTATCGTCCATATCATTTCAGGGCACCCACAAAGGGTGCCCCTACATTAACAGACGCACCGACCATAGATTTTCTTGCA
>CAYJQR010000117.1:0-4873 GCA_964372345.1 uncultured Planctomycetia bacterium
GCATAATCCCCTCCCCCTTGATGGGGGAGGGTTAAGGTGGGGGTGAAGGTGAAAAAGTGAGACGATGGATTCACCCTCCCCTTAGTCCCCTCCCATCAAGGGAGGGGAGTGTAAAAAGATACCCCGCAGCTTCAGCCGAAGGCTGATCTGCCTCTGGCATGATGCTGCGGGGAGCGTTCATTAGGAATATGAATTTTTCTAACTGATTGAATAGAATTAGGTTAAAAAAGGCGTTCGGGAACTGAAGCGGAGTTTACAATAGGATTTACGTTAGCTTGATCTTTAAATACAGATAGCCCCTTTGGGTTCAATATATCGATAACCAAATGAGGGTTACCAAAAACTATACCATAGCATTATACGGCGAGTCAAATATTACCGAATGTTTTAGACTTTCTCAAGTTTGAAGCAAATCGGAGAAGGTCGGAGGAAAGGTTCGAATGGGTGGATATGGCGGAGGGACAAGAAGTTAAAATTGCTCCAAAAACCTTACATCATTCTCAAAAAATAAACGAATGTCATCAATTCCATATTTGAGCATCGCGATCCGTTCTATCCCCATGCCGAACGCGAAACCAGTGTATTTTTTCGGATCATAGCCGACGGCGCGGAAAACATTGGGATGCACCATCCCCGCCCCCATGATTTCAAGCCATCCTTTACGGCCGCAGACACTGCACCCCTTTCCCTGGCATAACAAACAGGAAACATCCACTTCGGCGCTTGGCTCCGTGAACGGAAAATAATGCGGGCGAAATCGGATCTTTGTCTCTTTCCCGAAGAGACGCTTGGCAAAAAGATCGAGGGCCCCCTTTAAATGCGCGAAGGTCACTCCTTGATCCACCAAAAGCCCCTCGATCTGATGGAACATAAACGAATGGCTCGCATCCACGGCGTCGGGGCGGAATACTTTTCCCGGCGCCACAATCGCTAACGGCGGTTTTGTTTTCTCCATCATTCGAATCTGAACCGTTGAGGTCTGGCTCCGAAGAAGGTATTTCCCCCCCTCTAAATAAAAGGTGTCGAAAGAATCACGAGAGGGATGCTCCGCCGGAATGTTCAGCGCTTCAAAATTATAGCGGTCGGTTTCAATCTCTGGCCCTTCCACAACGACAAAACCAAGCCCCTCGAAAACGTCACAGATTTGCTCAATGACTTGGGTCAACGGATGAAGACGCCCAATCGGCCGAGGAACGCCAGGAAGCGTAATATCGAAGGAAAATTGTTTCTTGGCGGGCTGCGCGCTTAAAACCGTTTGTTTTTCTTGAAACGCCGCGGTCAGAGTCTGCTTAACGCGGTTAATTGCCTCCCCATCGGTCCGGCGGTCGGCCTGAGGAATCTGCCCCATCTGGGCAGTGAACTCGGCCAGCTTTCCCTTTCGCCCAAGATAGTGAACCCTTAGGTTCTCTAAAACAGCCGGCTCCACGGCATTCTGAATCTGCCGCAGAGCTTCATGGCAAAGCTGTTCCAGACGATCAAGAATTGGCTGCATTATTTTGTAGGAGCGAATTCATCGCGCCCTTGCCAAGCGCCTGCTTCGCGCGCTCGGCGAGCTGCTCAAACACCTTTGGATCTTGAACAGCGATCTCCGCCAGCTGTTTCCGATCTAGAAGAATATTGGAGCGCTTGAGCCCGTTGATGAATTGACTGTAGGTCAGACCTAATTCCCGGGCCAACGCGTTGATTCTCGTCACCCAAAGCGACCTGAATTGGCGCTTGCGTACCTTGCGATCGCGGTAAGCGTAGCGCATTGCCTTGATGGTTGTTTCTTTCGCACGCCGGTAAAGACGGCTTCGATTCCCCCACGCCCCTTTGGCTTTCTTGACCATCCGCTTGTGGCGGCGGCGGGTGTGAGGCCCTGCTGTGACACGTGGCATTGTTGCCTCCTTCTTAGCGAGGGTACAGGGTACAGGGTTCAGTCAGAGACTACAAAAACATCTTTTACTGAACCCTGTACCCTGACCCCTGTACCCTGTTCTACGTCCCGTAGGGAAATATTTTGCGAATTTTCTCGCAATCTACGGATGCTACTAAAATGGTCCCGCGTTTTTTCAATTTAACCGCTCGCCGTTTCCCCGTCAGTAAATGCCCTTTCCCCGCCACGGTCCGAAGGACCTTGCCTGTTCCCGTGATCCGAAACCGGCGCCGGGCGGAACGCATACTTTTCATTTTTATTTTTGCCATATCTCTATTCCTCTTTTCCGCCGGAGGCGGATTTCTCTTCCCGCGCTGTTTCTTTTCTCTTGTTTTCGGCTTTTGCCTTCAATCCCGGTTTAATGGTAAAGATCATCGTCATAAACCGCCCTTCAAGGAACGGCGTCTTCTCCACGTCCGCGACCGCGGCTAACTCCGCCGACAGGCGGTCCAAAATCCCCCTGCCGACCTCCATGTGGCTCATTTCACGCCCCCGGAAAACCACCGTGACCTTTACTTTGTCACCCCGGATTAAGAACTTTTCGCACGCGCGCCGCTTGACCTGAAAGTCATGCTCTTCGATGTGCGGTTTCATTCTTAATTCCTTGATATGAATCACCCGCTGGTGTTTCTTCGCTTCCCGCTCCCGTTTGCTCTGTTCGTATTTGTACTTGCTGAAATCCATAATCCGGCAGACCGGAGGGGTCGCCGCGCCAGCGACTTCCACTAAATCGAGCCCGCCTTCTTGAGCCCGGCGGATCGCCTCTTCCAGAGTGATGACTCCAAGCTGTTCTCCCTTCGCTCCAATAACACGAACCTGCTGCGCCCTGATTCTGTAATTTATCCGAATTTCTCGACTTTGTACGCTCGTGGGATCAACTCCTTTCTTTTGTAATTCGGGAACTCTCTTTTGTCATTCTGAGCGACCGAGTCCGCCTCTGGCGGACGAGGGAGTCGAAGAATCTACTTCGTTAGATCCCTCGACTTCGCCCCCACTGCTTTGGTTTGCCAAACCCCCCCCACGGCTTTGCTTGGCAAAGCCAAGCAGTGGGGGCGAACCAAAGCTATGGGGGAAAGCAAACCTGTAGGGGCTCCGCTCGGGATGACAATCAAGATCATTCACGAACTGAGTTCTTTCTGAGCTTTTTCCAGAAAATCTTTCAACTTTATTGCTCCCTCGTCCCTCTTACTTCCCCGGGCCCGCACGGCAACGGTCCCCGCCGCGGCTTCCCGCGCCCCTACGACTAACATGTAGGGAATCTTCTGCACTTCACAATCTCGAATCTGTCTGCTGATCGTCCCGGATCCTTCCCCTAAAAGAGTGCGCAGCCCGTTCGCCCGCAATTGAGCGTCAACGGAGCGCGCGTACTCCAGTTGTTCGCCGGTGATCGGCAGAATGGCCGCCTGGATGGGGGCCAGCCACAATGGAAACGCTCCCGCGTAATGTTCGATCAGCGTCCCTATAAATCTCTCGACGCTCCCTAAAATGGCCCTGTGAATCATCAGGGGGCGGTGGTGACGGCCGTCCTGGCCGATATAGTTCAAATCAAACCGCTCCGGCAGATTGAAGTCAAGCTGAATCGTACTGCATTGCCAGAAACGCCCGATGGCATCTTTTAATTTGATGTCAATTTTAGGGCCGTAAAACGCCCCGCCGCCGTGTTCAAGGTTGAAGGTGATTTCCCCTTTATTAAAAAACCATTTTTGGGCAATTTTTTGCAGTGTTTCTTCCGCCTTTGCCCATTGTTCCTCCGTACCAATCGCCTTCTCAGGGCGCGTGCCGATGGTCACCTCGTATTCCGTGAACCCAAATTGTTTTAAGATATCAAACGTGAAATCCAGCACTGAATTGACTTCCTGCTCTAACTGCTCCGGCATGATAAAAATATGCGCGTCATCCTGCGTGAACCCGCGCACTCGAAGCGTTCCATGAAGAACTCCCGATTTCTCGTTACGGTAAACATTCCCCAGTTCAAAAAATCGCAGAGGGAATTCACGATAACTCCGCGTGCGGGATTGATAGATCAAGATATGCCCCGGGCAATTCATCGGCTTGACGCCGTATTCCTGGCCATCGTCATTCTTAAAGATGAACATCAGGTCCTTATAATTCTGATAGTGCCCCGATCGAATCCAGACGTCACTTTTTAAAAGATGCGGCGTACTGACAAACTGGTATCCCCGTTTTAGGTGTTCCCGGCGCATTTTTTCCTCGATCAAATAGCGTACCAGCGCCCCCTTGGGATGATAGAAAACCAGCCCCGCTCCGGCTTCCTCTTTAATGCTCATCAGTTCCAGATCAACCATGAGCCGACGGTGATCCCGCAGTTTGGCTTCTTCACGAACCCTTAAGAATTCATGAAGCTCGGCTTCGGTTGGGAAAGCGGTTCCGTAAATCCGCTGGAGCATCTTATTCTTTTCACTCCCGCGCCAATACGCCCCCGCTACCGAAAGGAGTTTCACCGCTTTTACTTCCCCCGTAGAGCCCACGTGAGGCCCTTCGCAAAGATCCACAAAATCCCCGTCCTTGTAGAAAGAAACTATCGGATCGGCGATACCGTCTAATATTTCCAATTTATACGGCTCTTCCAGTCTCTCCAAAACCTTCCTTGCTTCTTCTTTGGCGACTTCGCTTCGTTCGAATCGGTAATCTTTGGTAATGATCTCTTTCATCCGCTTTTCGATCTTCTCCAGGTCCTCTGGAGCAAACGGCGTCTGGCGGTCAAAATCATAATAGAACCCTTCGTCAATAGGAGGGCCTATCGAGATTTTTGTCTCCGGATAAAGCTGTTTCACCGCCTGCGCCAGAATGTGCGCAGCGCTGTGGCGGAGCGTTTCCAGTGGTGATAATTTAGGTGGTTCGTTCATTTCAAATACGTTATTAATTATCTCTAGTTTGTTCTGCTTCGCCCCTGTACCAAAACGAAATTGCTTCGAAGCCCTACCATCATCTTACTTG
>CAYJQR010000118.1:0-2531 GCA_964372345.1 uncultured Planctomycetia bacterium
CGCGGCGCGAAAGAAGAAAAAGATTATGAAATATTGACCGCGGAAATATCCAAAGCGACATTCGGAATCACCCCTAGCCAGTATAAAGAGATCAAAAGGCTTAAGCATGAGAATCTGCGGGATCATATGGATGATTTTGAGCTGATATTCACCATGCTTGGAGAACGTGCCACTACGGAAATTCACCGTAATGAAGATTCCGAAGGAGTGAAGAAACTTAAAGCAGACGCTCAGGCTGGCGGAAGCATCGCTGGCAATGCCAGAAAGGCTCTGGAAAAACGGCTCAAAAGACCGATTGTTTCGGGTCATAACTATTTGGGGAAGAAAGAATCTCAAGGAAAAATCAAATAATATGTACACCGAGGAGGATTTACTCTCGTTATCGGCTCTTCAGCATCTAATTTTTTGCGAGCGGCAGTGCGCGCTGATTCATATCGAACAGCTATGGAGTGAGAATCTGTTTACGGCGCAGGGGCGGGTATTGCATGAGCGGGTGCATGCCACAGCCGCGGAACGGAGAAGAGATATACGGGTGGAATTTGGGATGTCTTTGCGCTCTTTGCGGCTGGGGCTTATCGGGAAAGCGGATGTGATTGAGTTTCACCGGTTGTCTGATGGCAATTGGCTGCCGTTTCCGGTTGAGTACAAACGCGGCAGGCCTAAACCGGATAACTCTGATAAGGTTCAGCTTTGCGCGCAGGCGCTCTGTCTGGAGGAGACATTATTGGTTGAAATCCCAAAGGGGGCTCTTTATTACGGAAAAGAACGGTGTAGAACGGAAATTATCTTTGATCCTGTCCTTAGACAGGAAACCGAAGAGACGGCAGGACGTTTGCATCAATTGATTCGATCCGGAGTGACGCCTAAAGCGGTTTATATGCCTAAATGTGACCGGTGTTCACTGATTGATTATTGCCTTCCTAAGGTAATGGAGCGTCCCAAGATGGTGCGGATGTATTTAGATGAGGTTTTAAAAGAAATATGAAAAAACTCCTGAATACTCTTTTTGTGACAACTCAGGGAGCGTATCTTCACAAAGAAGGAGAAACAGTTGTTGTTAAAATTGACGGCGAGGTCAAATTAACGATACCGATTCACACGATGGGAGGGATTGTTTGCTTTGGTCAGGTAAGTTTGAGTCCTTATTTAATGGGGTTTTGCGCTGAGAGTGATGTCGCGGTTACTTTTCTGACTGAAAATGGAGGCTTCTTAGCGAAGGTCCAGGGATTTATCTCAGGGAATGTTTTGTTGCGCAGGGAGCATTACCGCCGTGCCGATGATCCACAGATGTGCGTTAATATTTCAAAGGCAATTTTGACCGGTAAGTTCGTCAATGCGAGAGCTGTTTTAAGGCGAGCGCTTAGAGATCACGAAGAAAAGATTAATGATGTTGAAATCAATAAGGCCGTTGACCGAATAGCTTATTCTATTAAACGTCTTGATATGCCGTTAAATCTGGATGAGCTTAGAGGGTTAGAGGGAGATACCGCGCATTCTTATTTTCAGGTTTTCGATCATCTCATTGTCGTTCAAAAAGAAGATTTTAAATTTCATGAGCGGAGCCGCCGGCCTCCTTTGGATAACGTGAACTGTTTATTGTCGTTTATATATACAATTTTGATGCATGACGTTCGGTCGGCATTGGAAAGTGTTGGTTTAGATTCAGCGGTCGGATTTTTACATCGGGATCGTCCCGGGAGACCGGGGCTGGCTTTAGACCTGATGGAAGAATTAAGGCCTTATTTAGCGGATAGACTTGTGTTCTCTCTGATTAATCTTAAACAGGTGAGTAAGAGTGGGTTTAAAGAGCAGCAGTCAGGGGCTGTCTTAATGGACGATGAAACGCGAAAGACAGTTCTGGTTGCCTATCAATCCCGTAAACAGGAAGAAGTGATGCATCCATACCTGAATGAGAAGATAGCTGTAGGTTTATTGCCATATGTTCAGGCGCTTCTGTTGGCGCGTCATTTACGCGGCGATATTGATGGATATCCACCGTTCATATGGAAATAACGAAGGAGACCGATGTTTGTTCTAATTACTTATGATGTGGCTGTGAGTGATAGAGGAGGGTCTAGGCGTCTTAGAAGAGTGGCCAGAGCGTGTGAAGATTGGGGGCAAAGAGTCCAGTTTTCGGTTTTTGAATGCATAGTTGATCCCGCGCAATGGACGATCTTAAAGAATCGCTTGGTTAAGGAAATGGATGAGAAAAAAGACAGCATGCGTTTTTATTTTCTTGGATCGAATTGGAAAAAGAAAGTAGAGCATATTGGCGTAAAAGATAGTCTTGACCAGGAAGGTCCTTTAATTGTTTAAGCAGTGTGCGAACCTATCTCACACAGCAGGTATGGGGACGGTTCGCATTATACGTAATTATTTAGTAGATGTGAGATTGCAGAGAATCCATTATGCTAATTGCTAAAATGTTCTTTGGCAATTGATTGGGTTCTCGAAAAAGACGAAATAAGTATCTGAAATAAATGTAGTTATAAGTAGTACGTCGCGCCCCTCGCGGGCGCGTGGATTGAAAC
>CAYJQR010000118.1:2631-4543 GCA_964372345.1 uncultured Planctomycetia bacterium
GTCGCGCCCCTCGCGGGCGCGTGGATTGAAACCGCTCAATTATGAAAGGTTTGCCGATCTCTACGGTCGCGCCCCTCGCGGGCGCGTGGATTGAAACTCATGGCGAGTGAATTATCTTGGGACCGGAGGAAGCGGCGACTGGCGAGCTTCTGAAGATGTTGAAGCGTGGGGATGCGAATAAAACAATCGCTCAGCTCACTGGAGAAGAAATTGATGAAGGGAAGATGCAGAAAGAGATGGAAGATTTTTATGCTAGTCGGGAAGAATATCCTAATGCTATAATGGAAAAGAAGGAGAAAGCGTATGGATCAGACGAAAAAGCCGAAAGTGCACTACGAAACCTTGAGGATTCCCTCCAAAGAGTCACAGTCGAGCGGGTTCATCCTAAATTGTCAAGGACCGAACTTGTACAGAAGTTCAAGAAGACGAAACGTGTTGATTTCACTGGCCAAGTTGTTAAAAATTCGCAAGAAATAGCCCAACTTTTCCAAGCGTACCGCAATCCTGCCGTAGATCTCTTCCACGTTATTTATCTTGATAAAGATGGGAAAATACTCGCCCATAATCTAATCACTAGCGGTGTTGTGGATATGGGGTATGTCTCTCATAAGATGTATAATTTCGACGTCCCAGAGAGGGCAAAGAAACTCGGTCCCAAACAAGTTTACATTATGCACAACCATCCTTCTGGGAACATACTAATAATAAATGGGACCGATTCTTTTTTTTGGGAAATGCGGGAGTGTATAAGATGGAAAACAGAACCGGTCCCGATTGATTCTAAGGGTATGGACAATTTGTCCATACCCTTCCTTTGCATTGACATAGAGGGTTGTTGCGCATCTTGTTCTATTATTTTACAAAATGATATTATTCCTAGATAATGACTTGACAAAATGATATTATTATGCTATATTTTTAAATACAAAAAAGAGATAAAACCATGATCGCCCTCAATCCTCTTATAGAACTCGACCGGCTTGCCAGAGAAGACGGCAGGAAGTATGTCAAGCGCCGGTTCCTTTATGAAGAAATTGCCTCAGACCAGGGAAAACATTTTATCGGAATTGCCGGACCGCGCGGCGCGGGTAAAACGATCCTTCTTAAACAGATTGCTTTAAGCCGTACAGACGCGTTTTATTTATCACTGGATACGCTCCGTGAAGATACCTTTGAAACGGTCAAAGCGGTCCATGAGAATTTAAAGGTGGAGTTATTTCTCTTAGATGAGGTGCATACCCGCTCCGGGTTCGAGGCGGATTTAAAGAAAATCTATGACTTCCTGGATGTCCGGGTTATTTTCACAAGCTCGATGGCGCTGGCCCTGTATCAGTCGGCGTATGATCTATCTCGCAGGGTCATACTTAAAACCCTCTATCCGTTTTCCCTGAGGGAATATGTTTTTTTTAAACATGACCGTATGGTCAACGCTTTGACGATTGCCGACATTATCGAAGGACGCTTTGACCGCTCCATCATGGATAACGGCGTTTTTTTTAACGAATATATTCAGGGAGGGCTTATGCCGTTCGCTCTTCATGAAACAGCTCCACTGACATTATTAAAAAATATTCTGGAAACGGTCATTTACAAAGACATTGCCCGGGTGTCGAAAACGAGTATGGAGGAGCTGGATACGATTACAAAGCTGCTGTCCTTTATCGGTAAATCGGGCATTGATGGAATTAATTATTCATCGCTGTCAAGAAATCTGGGGATCACGAAATATAAAGCCGAGCAGTACACGGCGTTTCTCGAACAGGCCTTTATCCTTCAGCGCGTGATGTCCGAAGGGACAGGCGTGCTGAAAGAGCCGAAAATCGTCATGGCCTTGCCGTACAGGCTCTTGTACCGCTCCTTTGACTGATCTTCTACAGTACCATTTTACAACTTATTGAATAGGAATGGGTTA
>CAYJQR010000119.1:0-4319 GCA_964372345.1 uncultured Planctomycetia bacterium
TAACCTTTTTTCAACTATTCCTTATTTCAGGCTCATTTTGTATTGGAGAAGACTCGATATGGACAAAATAATACTCAGGTTGTATACTGTTATCTCTCGCAAATGAGCGCCGAAGGGGAAAATATGGACCTAAACGTTGAACTTAAGTCGAACCACCTCAAGAAGAACTATTCCATAAACGAATTGGAAGAAATACTTCGGCGTGAGAAAGAAAACGGCAAAAAGATTGTTCTTTGTCATGGGGTGTTTGACCTGTTGCACCCGGGGCATATCCTGCATTTTAAAGCGGCCAAGCGTCTGGGAGACGTTTTAATCGTTACCGTCACCCCAGATCGTTTCGTGAATAAAGGACCCGGGCGTCCTTACTTCAACCAGCGGCTGAGAATTGAATCGATCTCCGCCTTGCAAAGCGTTGATTACGTGGCGCTGAACGAATGGCCTACGGCCGTTGAAACCATACGCCGGTTAAAACCAGACGTCTACGCCAAAGGGAGCGATTATGCCGACCCTTCGCAGGATTTAACAGGCAAGATCTCCTTCGAGATCGACGTGGTTAAAGAAGTAGGAGGACAGATTGTTTTCACCAACGAAGAAACTTTCAGTTCCACTAACCTCCTAAACCAATTCTTTACCACTTATCCCCCCGAAACAGAAGTTTTCCTGCAGAAATTCAGAAAGAGCCATTCGGCGGACGATATCATCAATTGTCTGCGCTCTTTAAGCGACGTCAAAGTCGTCGTCGTTGGGGAATCGATTCTGGATCAATACTGTTATTGCAGTCCGCTTGGGATGTCCCCCAAGGAAGGAATCATTACGACTCGATTTATGTCTGAAGAAAACTTTGCTGGAGGAACACTTGCTATTGCCAATCATGTGGCAGGCTTTTGTAATGACGTCACCCTAGTGACTTGTCTGGGGCAGGATCAAGGAACACGAGATTTCATTGACTCAAGACTACTCCCGAATGTCACACTGGAAGCGGTGATCACAGAAGACCGCCCTACGATCATCAAGCGCCGCTTTCTGGAACCGACTTTTATGAAGAAAATGTTCGAGATTCAATGGCTGGACGAGTCTTTATTGCCCGATTCTATTGAGAGGAAAGTAATGAAGAATATCGCGGAAGCGATTCCGGACGCCGATGTTGTCATTATCGCCGATTACGGCCACGGATTATTTGCCGAAAACTTGCGGTCTCTGCTGTGTGACTCGGATAAATTTTTGGCGGTCAATGTTCAAAGCAACAGCGCTAACTTTGGTTTTAATCTCATCTCAAAATACAGCCGGGCGGACTATGTCTGTATTGACGAATTAGAATTGAAGCTCGCCTCGCAATCTTTGCATTCTCATTTCCAAACGGTCGCGCGGCAAGTTCTGAAAAAGCTGAACGCGAGACGGATGATCATCACTCGCGGCTACAAGGGGGCCCTCTTATTGAATCAAAAGGATGAAACCGTGGAAGTCCCGGTGACTTCCACTAAAGTTCTCGACCGGGTAGGAGCTGGAGACGCCTTTTTCGCGATCACCGCCCCGTGCGCTTTCAAGAATTATGACGACAACGTCCTTGGGTTTATCGGAAATTGCGTGGGGGCTTTGGCAGTCAATATCGTCTGCAACAAAGAACCGGTCAATCCTGTGCTCTTATACAAATTTATCAACAGTCTCCTTAAATGATGACTCTACCGCACCACAAAAGCCGCACCGCTATTGATTTCCTGAGAGATTTGCATGAACTCCAATGGCAAATCAGCGTGACGGTTTCCGACCAGGGATCCGTTGGATTAGAAACCGGATTTAAGCACGCCATCCAGCTCATTAAACAACGCTCCCAGAAATCAAAAAAACTCATCTTCATCGGGAATGGCGGGAGCGCTGGAATCGCGAGTCATCAGGCGGTCGATTACTGGAAAAACGGCAAGATTAAAGCGATTGCGTTTAATGACGCCAGTCTTTTATCGTGCATCAGCAACGATTACGGCTACCACAGGGTTTTCGCCGAACCGATCAAACAATTCGCCGAGCCAGGCGACCTTTTAATGGCCATCAGCTCCTCAGGCCGTTCCCGGAACATCCTGGAAGCGGTTTCTGCGGCGCGGGATTCCAAATGCGCCGTCGTCACGCTTTCTGGATTCGACGAAACTAACCCGCTTCGATCAAAGGGAGATATTAATTTCTACGTCCCGTCTTATTCTTACGGGCACGTTGAAGTCTCGCATCTCTGCATCCTCCACGCCATGCTGGATGAGATTATGTTTTCCTCCGATACCGCCGAAAATGAAAGACGCTAAGGTTCCTTCAGTAAAGAAATGTATCGTGATTGGAAGCAACTGCTTTTCCGGAAGCCATCTCATCGATACCCTTCTCAGTGACGGGAACTATCAGGTCATTGGAGTTAGCCGGTCCAGAGAGAAGAAAGATTTTTATCTGCCCTACAAAAGCAATGCCAACCGTCTTTTCCGTTTCCAGCAGCTCGATTTAAACAAAAATATCGGTGACCTGATTTCTTTCCTGAAAAAGGAACAACCCCAGACCATCGTCAATTTTGCCGCTCTTAGCGAGGTCGCCTGGAGCAACCTGGAGCCGGTGGAATATTTTGATACCAATTGCCGCGCCGTAGTCCAGTTATGCAACTATTTAAGAACCGCGGAATATTTAGAGAAATACATCCATATCTCTTCAGCCGAGGTCTATGGCCACTGCGATCGGTATATTACGGAATCGGCCCCTCTCCGTCCCTCAACGCCGTACGCGGTGTCTAAAGCGGCTGCCGATCTCTATCTGTTTACTCTATGGAAGAACTTTAGCTTTCCCGTGACGCTGATCCGGTCGACAAACGTGTACGGGAAACACCAGCAGCTTTACAAGATCATTCCGCGGACCATTATTTATTTGAAGAAAGGGAGAAAGATCGAACTCCATGGAGGGGGCAATTCTACAAAATCTTTTATTCACATTCGGGACGTCGCCCGTGGGATATTAAAGGTCCTTCAGCAAGATAAACCGAAACCCATCTACCATTTCTCAACGAACAATGCCTTGACGATACGGCAAATTGTCGAGATGATTTGTAAGAAAATGGGGCATTCCTTTGAATCATCCACAGCAACCTCTCAAGAAAGACTGGGACAAGATTTTCGTTATTTATTGGACTCTACCCTTGCCCGCAAAGAATTAAGCTGGCGGCCGGTAGAGGATTTTGAAAAGGGAGTTGAAGAAACCATCAACTGGATAGAATCTCTGTGGCATGAGATCCGTGGAGAACCCCTAACGTACCAACACAAGATATGAATGGCTAAAGTACACGCCGCTATTCTCTACCAATTAAATACCCCTCTGCAAATCAGAGAGATCGACCTTCCTGAAAAACTCCAGGAGGGTCAGATCTTGGTGCGGTTAGCCGCGAGTGGATTATGCCACACCCAGCTTCTCGAGATTCAAGGCAAACGGGGGGCGGATCCTTTTTTGCCGCGGACACTGGGACATGAAGGAGCGGGGATTGTTGAAGAAATCGGGCCCGGCGTTACAAAAGTGCGCCCCGGAGACCACGTTGTTTTATCTTGGATTAAAGGCACAGGAATTAACGCGGCCCCGCCAAGTTATCAATTGAGCGGCGAGAAATTAAACGCCGGCCCACTCACTACTTTTCTTGAGCGGACCGTCACTTCTGAAAACCGCGTCATTCCGATCAAAAAAGAAATCGCTCTTGATAAAGCGGCTCTTTTAGGATGCGCCATCCCTACAGGGGTCGGGGTCTGTTTTAATACCGCCCAAATCTCTAATGAAAGCGCCGTCGCGGTGTTCGGAGCAGGAGGAGGAATCGGGCTTAATGTCATTCAAGGGGCGCGGCTGAGAGAAGCTCCCATGATTATCGCCGTTGATATCGACGATCAAAAACTGGAAACAGCCAAGAGTTTCGGAGCGACGCATCTGATTAACGCCAAAAGAGAGAACCCGGTTGCGCGGATTATGGAACTGACGCGCCAAGAGGGAGCCGACGTTGCCGTTGAGGCGGCCGGCCGAAAAGAGACCATGGAACAGGCCTATGAATCGATCCGCCGGACCAAAGGACTTGCCGTTCTGATCGGAAACCTCCCCCACAAAACAAAGATCTGCATTGACCCCTTCGAGCTGATCCTGGGGAAAAGAATTGTCGGCTCATGGGGAGGAGAAACAAAAACAGACACCGATATCCCTCGATATGCCGATTATTATTTAGACGGAAAATTAAAAATCGACGAGTTGATCGCTCAACGTTTTAAGTTAGCGCAAATCAACGAAGCCTTTTCCGCCCTCGATAAAGGCGTTGCCGGAAGAATCCT
>CAYJQR010000120.1:0-2944 GCA_964372345.1 uncultured Planctomycetia bacterium
GAGCGTTAGTTCAGTTCATTCCCACTTCCGACAAAACGCACTATACCATTGATCTCAGGCAAGGGAGTTATACTAACTCTGACGGGGTGAAGATTACGAAGTTAGACAATGGGAATATCAGTTACCATTATACGCGCGATTTTAATAAACCTGAGGTTACAATCTTTGCAGGGTCGCTAATGATTCAATCCTTCGATGAGGAAGGCAAAGTCAAGGACGCCGAGTGGCAAGTAGGGAGTCGGTTCAAGGACAAAAAGAATGGCACTCTTGAAACATTCCTAGAAGGCGGCCGCAAAGAAAGAGAATACATTCAAGCCGTAACGGAAGAGAACAACTCATTTGCCCCAGGGACAGTGGTAATCTTGACTCCAACTCCTGATGGCCGCTATCGGATGGAACTCAAACAAGGGAGTTATACCAACTCTGACGGGGTGAAGATTACGAAGTTAGACAATGGGAATATCAGTTACCATTATACGCGCGATTTTAATAAACCTGAGGTTACAATCTTTGCAGGGTCGCTAATGATTCAATCCTTCGATGAGGAAGACAAAGTCAAGGACGCCGAGTGGCAAGTAGGGAGTCGGTTCCTGATGCCAAATGGCATGATCGAGACGGTTCTGAAAAATGGAAAGAAGCAAAGAGAATATCTCCACGCAGTGACCGACGAAGAGGGTCGCTCATTTGCGCCGAATACGATCATTGAACTATCGCCGAATGCCGAGGGTCAGTTCTTTATTAGCGCGGTCAGGCAGGGGAGTTATGCTTTCTTGAACGAACAGAAAGTCTGGGTGACGGAATTTGCCGATGGTAGCCAGCGGTGGTTCTTTACAGAATCGCTAACAATGCCGGATGGCGTAACTGTGATTGCTGGAACCACCTACGTGGTCTATCCCGATGGTCGCCAGGAGATCATCGAGGGAAGTATTGAAAAACAGTATGGCGATTACGTTGGCGAGGAGCTTTATTCTGGAAGTATTCAAATAGGATACAAGGTCTACGATAAAGCTCATCATCTGTTGGAGCATTTTGACTTTGCGCAACTTGATCTGGTTTATCCGAATCTAAGCGTTTTATTGATGGGTTCTGTGAAGGAGGATGGAGTGCCAGAACCGATTCGGATTGTGAAAATGATCTCAGAGTTGACCCATGCGAGTTATGAAATTCTAGGGATTGATCCTGCGGATTATGTGGAACCAAATCAGTTGAAGGATGCCATCAGAAAAACCTATCGCAAGCTTGCCTTAGAATATCATAGCGATAAGGGCGGAAGTGATCTGGCCATGAAGCATTTGAACGTTCTCAAGGCCTTCCTGGATGACTGGATGAAGGAAGCGATTCCATTAGGATGGGGAGAAGATGGCAAGCTAAAGGTGACAGGCATAGACTTCGGTTATTGGTATGAGGCGGTTAATTACCTGGGGCGCTTACAGACTCGGGCTCAATCGTCAGTCGCTGACAGTGAAGATCCACTGGCGGATCGTCAGATACCCATGGACCCAGCCGCGATCGGCGGATTTACCATTGACAGAAAATTCCGTCAGGCGCTTCCTTCTACGAACCGTCATCTCATCGAGGCGCCAGTAACAGCGCCGGTAGTCGCTCAGCCAGCCGCAGAACATCGCACCTTCGAAGTCACTCTCACCGATGATGAAGCGGAAACTTTGCGGTTGGCTATTCAATCGGCGCTTGAGAGAGGAATGACCGTGGAACAACTTGCCGATTCCCAAGGGAATGGTTTGTTACAGCGCACTCCGGAGGGGCAGTATGTTCTCAATGGACATACGAAAATGCCCATTCCTGCCCAGGCTATTGTCGTCGAAGCCGATATGACAGCTCCACTGCTGTGGACTATGTTTAACGGTAATCTGGTGGCAACGAACAATCCTGTTCAAATGGTCATGGATCCTTCAGACGTCTTGAATGGAGGGAGTGCGATGACTGGTGTTGCTCGCGCCTTAAGAAATCCTGAAGAAGAGACACAGGCGCTCAAAGAAGTCCGCGATTCCGCGTTTGCATCAATCGTCCGTAGGGCGCTGAACATCCAGAGTGATAGTGATGATGAAATGGCGGTTCGCAGAGCTGAGAGTGTCCTTTTAAGGTCATTGTAATCTGAGAGAAGATATGGTAGACTTAAAGCGCTTCTAGTCAACAAGATACTGTAAAGCTGTGGACTGGGGGAGGACGCGGCTTTAGATGGGACGCACTTATGGACGAAAAAAAGAGATCCCACAGGTCCTTCTCCTCCTCCTCCTTCAAACCCTGGTTGCGGCAGGTCGCGATTGGGGTTCTTTTTACATTTTCCTTCCAGCAGGTCACATGGGCTGAGCCAGATTTCTTCAAGAGACGCCGCCTAGCGCCGGAAAATGGGACCGAATCGGCATTATTCAAACATCGCGCTGACTCTCAGCAAAACTGGATCGCCCAAAAAAATCTCAATCTTAACACTTCGAATAAACCACTCCAACCGAGCGCTCCTGTCAAATGGACTCCACCCGCTGTCCATGTCCAGACACGTAAGTTTTTGGCCAGTGCGCCTGCAATCCCCGCGACGAGTGACCAACTACTAGATCAGCTCATAGCTTCATCTGGCAATACGACGATGCTGGGGTTTGTCAATATCGTAATGAATTCTAATCTTAATTTACAAGCGATTGATGACCTACTGACAGCGAATCCAAACGATAAAACCGTCATTAAAGGGATCATTGATAGTTATATGCGGGGGGAAAAGGAGATCGGAGATGCTGTAGCTCAGATTGCTAAAAATGGCACTGGATTTAAGATCATAACCATTATTGGTAACTCAAATCTGGCAAGCAGCGCTGACATAGGAATTGCGGAGCAATTGAAGGTCATTCTCACAGGGGCAAGCGTTGGTTTGTTCTACGATAATCTGGGATTATTAGGAAAGATTTTAAGTGATATTAAAAAGTTGGCTCAA
>CAYJQR010000120.1:3044-4304 GCA_964372345.1 uncultured Planctomycetia bacterium
AAAGTATGGCGTTTAATTTAGAGGATTCCAGTCAGTTTAATAATGTGGCGAAGCTCGTCGAAGACAACGTGGGTTCCGGCAAACCATTTGCTACTGTAGAGGATTATATTCACTTCTTGGAGGTCGCTTCTGATGACGATCCTGTCTTGGAGGTCGCTTCCGATGACGAGTTTAAGATTCCTGCGACAGACGCGGAAAAAGAGGCGATTCGATTACTGTGGAATGGAAAAGATGCGGAGCATCCTGGTATCAAGGATGATCCAACGCGTGATAACGGTAATTACACCAAACTGGATCGTCTCAATCAAGTTTTTGTGAATGTAGATGACGTCCTCATTGAAGATGAAACTGGAGAAAAAAAACCAATAAGTGGCAAATTCCTCAATGGGACTGAATTGGCAAATTTGACGTATCAACAGCAGATGCTTTTATGGTACATCATTCAAGGCAGGTATAGTACTTACCGAGGGGGGGAGTACAATGAAGATGTTTTTCTAATGGACTTGACGGAAGTTGGATCTCTCAGGGATGGAACTAACCAGAACTCAACGAAGAAAAACAACATGAAGAGTTACTACAACGTGCCAGCAGAGCAGATCTTACCAACAGATCTCTTCTTTCAGATTGCAGCCAATCCTAGTTATCCTGGTTATAACGCTTTTACTGATTGGTTCACAGGCAATATTTTCCCGGAATTGAACGAGCTAAAACGACAGGATGCCTTAGATGAATTTCAGATTCTCTATGGAGGGGCTCAACCTCCCTTTGTGGTGTTGAGTGATGATCTACGGGGTAAGTTAGTCAGTAATCCGGATGCTGAAGGGTGGGCACAAAGTGTCCAAGAAGCAGGAGAATTGAAGCGCGAAGTAATCAACAGGGGATTGTTAGAAGATTTTGAGTATCTATTTGTCCCCAATGATCCGGGGGCATATTTTAATGTGGTAGGGGACCCGGAGTATGACCAAGAAGAGTTCTTGAACCTGTTGCCTGTAGCCGCCGAACTCAAACACGCACTGGAAGAAAACCCTGAAGTATTGGAGATCTTTGTCCATTTTGAAGGAGAGGTGAATCCAGAACATTTGTTTGGGGTGGTGGGAGGACCGAATTACACCGGAGCGGCAGAGTACATCCGGGTGGCGCCGTTAGCGATGGAGTTAGAGAGTGAACTGAATAAGACAACTCCAGAGAGTATTGCGGCGAAGAACGCGTTCATTCATTTTGAGGGGGCGTTCAATGCGGAGAAGTTGTTTGGAGTTGCGG
>CAYJQR010000121.1:0-4259 GCA_964372345.1 uncultured Planctomycetia bacterium
TAGTTTTACTGTCGGACTTTGAAATCATGGACAAATCCTTAATGGCGCCAGGAGGTTAAATCGTTTCCAATGATAAAATCGAGCCAGTTCATTGCGTTGAAGTCTCAGCATTCTTTCACGCCGAATCTGTTCGATGCCACCGCTGGCATGGGCCTTATGAAAGATCGCGGCGAGACTTTCTCTCACTTGGGGGACCGTAATGGCAGGCGTCCATTTTCTCCCATGGAGGGCCTCCTGAGTCAGAAACCAGGTGGCAATCAGCGAAAGCGCTTGATGGTGATACCAACCTTGCCAGGTTCTCACTTCATAGTCAGCCAGTCCCGCCTCACTTTTGGCGCGCTTCAGCGAATCTTCGATTCGATGTTCTGCCTTTACAACTCTCCCCAATTCCTGAAGGGAAGTTTCCGCTGGCGCGTTGGAAAGAAAGTAGTCCTGCTTCCAAGTTCCATCGTCCTCCCGGCTGCGAGTCACCACCAAGAGTTCCTCCTCCGTGCCAACGGTCCGCTTTTCCGTTCTGGCAACGACACGGGTTTTAACCATCTGAAGTTTCAGGGGTCCTTTGTCACCCCCGCGTACGGTGATCTCCTGCCAAGCTTCTTCCGGAAGCGCGTCTGTCCAATGCTTAAGATTTTCAAATCGACGCTCCGGGGGACGACCCGCACCCCAAAGACGACACATGGGTCGCGGTCCATTCAAATCCCGGATGGTGGTATTGAAAGGTACGGCAAGCAGATACCGTTCTCCTTGATCTCGAAGCGCCTTGCGAAACCATTTCACATGCCCCATTTCATCATCTCCGGCAATCCAGGCATGGGGCAGATGAGACCCGTGAGCTCGAAGCATTTCAAGCGCCAATTCATGGCGGGTCTGGTAACGAACCTCTTTGGGAACACCGCATTTTTCGCGTCGCTTCTTGTCCCTGGCCCATTCTTCGGGAAGGTACAGGCGTGTGTCAATGAGCACATGCTCTTTTTCAGACGCATAGGCCATGTACACACCCACCTGCCCATTGTCAACTTTGCCAAGTCGGCCAATCCATTGGCGGGCTACGCCTACAGAATCCTTGCCTTGCTTTTCAAATCCAGAGGGGTCGAAAACGATGACTCCGGTAGGCTCCCCAATTTCGGCTGCGACTTCACCCACCATGGTTTCGACCAACGGCTCGTGATCCCAAGAAGCAGTACCAATAAAGTGTTGAAGACCATGACGATCTTCGCCGCTTCGGTACGCAATCGACTCGATGTTCTTTCGCTTAAGATCCGACATCAATCCTCCCAGGTAAAGCTCCGCGTGGATTCTTTGTTCTTTACGGCAAAGATGGCTTACATATTGTGCCGAAAATCGATCCAAACGCTTTATCATATCATCGAAAATCTGAGGTGCAATTTCACATTGAGCCAACATTTTTTGCTTGTGTATCTCGAATCGTCGTTGCATCCATGACCTCCCTCCCTGAAGATTAATTTCCATGGAAGGTTCATCGACAAAACGACTTATAGGCTTTTATGAAAGTCCGACAGTAAAACTAGTACCTTGTCATTTTAATTTTTAGGGGAACAAGTACTGTGCTGGATTGAAATTGGAACTCCCAATTTCAATCCTGACGACACACTAGTCAATCGTGGGCGGCAGGTCTTTCGCCTGCTCCGCGGAGGGTGTTTCAAGCTCATCCGGAACCGGACGGAAGGAATAATCGGGAACTGACGATTTTGCCGTGGAATTGGCTTGCGCCATTTTATTCTGCTCAAGCTGTGGCAGGACGGCAGGCATCACGACCGCAGGTGCGGCGGCTGGCCTCGAAGGCGGGGGCTCCTTTTTGGAACAACCACCTGCTGAAACCAGGGACAGGATGACAAAAAAATAAATGAGCCGCGTCATTTTTCCCTCACGGTCCTCAGGGAAGGAACGACGGGGATGCCCGGAGGACGAAAGTATTTTAAATTTTTGTCATAACCATAGACGCGATCCGGATAAACACTCAAGTTGGTGCTTCCTTTCATCACCCGGTTTCCGTACAGCCGCAGTTTTTCTTTGGACCCGGGATCGAGTTGGCCCTGTGTATTGTAACTTCCGTTAAAGACGGTGGAGCCGCCGCCGCTATTTTCCCCGTATAGGATCCCGCTGACCGTAAGATCATTCGCACGGAAGTAAACTTTGTCTTTGGCCAGCAGGGCGGCCGAATGCGTCGCATCCGCTGTCTTCTGTCCATTGGCATACGTCAGATTTCCGTCCAGATAAATGCTGTTGGAGGAAACCACGCTGACCCTGCCGCCGATTTCGCCTTTGACATAGGTGTTCCCTTTGACATACACAATGGCGTTGGACTGCAAATTCTGGGTGCTCACAACGCTCGTGAAGGACGCGTTGCTGTATTCTACAATTTGAGTGGCGGCACCGTTATTGATCGGAACAAACTGCAAGTAGCGGCTTTGGGCCACCGCGCCCCCGAACTGTGGCGTGCTGTTATTCGCCGTATAAAAATTGTGATTGATGGGGGTCAGCGTTTCCTTTTTGTGGCTGTCGCCCCCGCCTGCGGCGGACAATTTGTGGTAATCGGGATAATCCGCGGCCGTCACGGATCCGTCCCCGTTACGGTCGGTATCGTCGGCAAAACCATCCCCCACTTTCACTCCTCCCGTCACTCCGCTGTCGGTCACGATTCCGGTAATCGTTTGCGAAAAAGAACCGGAGTAGGTATCCCCATGGATCTTGGCACTGCTGTTGCCGAGAATTTTCCCTTCCGCATTGCTGTCCCCGTACAATTTGACGTTGGAGCCGGAGTGGATCCAGTTGCCAGTAAAATAGACCGCCGCCCTGTTGTTTTCATTCGGGGCCACAAGTTCCGGGTAGTCCGGCTGCCCGTCATGATTGGCATCCGTCGTATCCGGTTCACCGTATTGCGCGTTGTTGCCGGAGCCGAAATCCGCGGTATCGGCGTAGACCAGATACTTGGAAAGATTGGAATCCAGAAAGACACGGCCTTCCAGGACGCGCGTGTCCCCATCCACGGTTGCCGTCGATTGAACGGTGACCCAATCCGCCTGATTGGGGTAATCAAAGGACACCGAAAAAGATCCCACTTGGGTCCCGTCCACGGCCTGAAAGCTGGCGACATTCATGGAAGCCGTGTTGATGAAACCGGTGTAACCGTTGGCCGCAATCTGGACCAAGCCATTTTGAACGCCGGCCTCGGCGGCGGCAAAACTCCTGAGCCGGGCAATTTCCCTTTCCACCTGCCGCATCTCAAAAAAGGATTTTGTGAAGGCCGCTCCGGCAATGGTGGCCATGAAAATGGAGGCCAGGTAAACGCTGATCAGGGCCACCCCTTTTTCATTATTGGGAAAACGGTTTTTTTTCATTTTTTTCCTCCTCTCTTCAATCGACGGCGTTTCTCAAAATCGTATTGCTTGAAAAGGTCATCTGAAAATTCCGCTGGGCGCCGGCCTGGCCGACCGCATCCGCCGCCTGAACGGTCAAGGTCATCGTCAGATTATTTTGCACCTGGACGACGGTAAAACCCTGAATGTCATTGGCGACGATGCGATTTAAGGCCGCGATGGGATTTTGTGCGTTATCCAGCACGTCCCGTACAAGCTGGTTGTTCACGACCGAATAGCGGGCCCACCCTCCCAATCTCCCGCTTTGCACCTGCCCGGCGTCGTCATAGATCCCCCATTCCACGACCGGGTCCAGCGCCCCGGTGACCGCATCGCCGTCGTTATCCCAATCCACAGGAATCTGAAAACGCACCACGCTGTTTCCCGCGCCATCCGTGGCGATGTTCAAATGGCTGGGAGCGGCGTTGGGGCTTGTCTGGCCGATTTCGCGGCTGATGTAACGGAGCGTCTGCATGGCATTCTGGTTCAGCCGGGAAAAGGTGTCATTGGTGTGAAAAATCACCTGGGCCATGTCGAGTGTGGAAAAAATGGCCAGAAAGATGGTGGGAAGCAAGGCGGCATAGACCGTCATTTCCACCAGCGTAAAACCTTCCTGAGAACTGTTCTTGTTTTTTCTCAAAATTGGCTCCTCATGGTCGTCATCTGCAATGTCCGCGGCATGTTCCTGGGGCCCGTCCAGCTGACCACCACCGTGACCGTCGCAATCTGGACCCCCACGACATTCGCAGGATTGGTCACAATGGCAATGGCGCCGCCCGGGAGATCGGCCGGGAGGAAGGGCGCCGTGTTGATGGCCGGCACATTCGCGATGGGAGTTGTCTTAATGGCCTCCAGCGTCGACCGTGCCGCATTGAGGGCAAG
>CAYJQR010000122.1:0-4191 GCA_964372345.1 uncultured Planctomycetia bacterium
AATCATTTTTATGCCCTGCATTGGGCACAGAGACAGAGTTTTCTGAGCAACTCAAACCCATACAACCCCGTGCTATGGCCGCCGCTCCAGACGATCTGCAGGGCGTAGCGCCCGACCGTATTGAAAGCGGTGGCGCGGACGTCAGCGGGGACTGAATCCGGATTGAGCCGGCGCTGGCCGGTGATTTCGTTGACGCACTCGGCACAGGGACAAGCCAAGCGAAGTTCTCTTGCAGGATAAATACTTTTATGGCCATCGCTCCATTCGATCTCAATCCGCGGCTGATTCGGTGGGCCGATTTTCGCCGGGACGATTTTTGTTTCGCCCTGAATATTCCGGATACTGATCTGCGCCGCTAAGTTTTCAGCCGCTTTCAAAAATGTCTTGGCCGCGGGGTGTTCCGGATCGGATTGAACAATCGGTCTCCCCTGATCGGATGTTTCCCGAATCGAAGTGACCAATGGAATTTCTCCCAAAAACGGAATTCCCCATTGTTCGGCTGATCTGCGCGCGCCGCCGGAACCAAAAATTTCTTCTTTCTGCCCGCAATGACCGCAAATAAAATGGCTCATGTTCTCAATCACCCCTAGAATTGGCACGTTGAGTTGATTGAACATGAGGATCGCTTTCTGTGCTACATTCCATGCGACATCCTGCGGAGTCGAAACAATGGCGGCCCCCGTGATGGGAATCATCTGACAAAGACTCAGTTGAATATCCCCAGTTCCCGGTGGAAGATCAACGATGAGATAATCCAGTTCTCCCCATTCGACCCCTCCAAGGAAATTCTGCACCATTTGATGAAGCATCGGCCCGCGCCAGATCACCGCTTCAGTTGAAGGAACCAGAAATCCCATGGAGATGACTTTCACCCCATATTTCTCGACCGGAACCAGACGATTGTTGATTTGTTTCGGTTTCTCGGTAATTCCCATGATCGTTGGGATGCTGGGGCCGTAGACATCGGCATCCATTAACCCGACTTTGGCGCCGGTCTTTGCCAAAGTCAATGCAAGGTTGGCGCTGACGGTCGATTTCCCAACTCCTCCCTTGCCGCTGGCGACAGGAATGACATTTTTAACCTGCGGAAGGAGTTTCTCTTTGGCGGGACTGGCCGCGGCACGAACTTGCGCCGTCATGCGAATATCTACTTTTTTGATCCCCGGAAGCGAAGCCACCAACCGCCGCGCCTCTTCTTTCATCGGGTCTCTCACCGGACAGGCGGGGGTCGTCAGTTCAATAATAATTGAAGCCGTCTCCCCTATGACTTTCGCTTCTTTGACAAAACCGAGAGAAACAATATCCTTGTGAAGATCAGGGTCTTGGATCTGTTTGAGCGTTCTTAGCAGATCAGCTTCGGTTGTTTTGTTTCCTGGTTTACCAAACAAGCTCATTTTTACGCCTTATTCTAATTTTTCTCTCGCTAAATCTGCCCAGACCGATCCTGGATACTGGTCCATGACTTCTCGATACATCATCCGCGCTTGATCCTGCCGCTGAGTCTGTTCGTAACACTCCGCCATAAAGTATTTCGCCATCTGGGTCCAGCGGCTGTACGGATATTGATCCATAAATGTTTTGTAGCCCTGTAACGCCTCCTGATAATTCCCCGCCTCAAACTTCTTCCCAGCTTCTTCCCAAGCCCTCACCATTTGATGCTCATAATTACTATAGGAACTCCCCTTGTGAACTCCCGCGGTAGAAATTGTCTTGCATCCGGAAAGCAGCAGGATTCCTAAGATAAAAACAGAAGATACCCTCAACGCTTCTCCCTCCTTTCCTTTTTATTCTTAATCAGGTACCACACTCCTAAAATGGTTTTGGCATCACTGATTTTTTTCTTCTCGACCATCCCTTCCATTTCGGAAAGAGTGAAAACTTTCGGCTCCAGGATCTCATCTTCATCCAGTTTCCGGTAAGGAGCTTTTTCAAGATCACTCGCCAGAAAAAGATCCATCTTCTCCGTGGTCACGCCCGGTGTCGCGTAAAACTCAAGAATCTTCTTGAGATTGCCGGCGCGATATCCCGTTTCTTCGATGAGTTCCCGATAAGCGCACTCCTCCGGCGGTTCTTTCTCCTCGCGCGTCCCCGCCGGAAACTCCCAGATCGTCTCTCTTAAACAGTGACGGTATTGATGAAGTAAGAGATAACGCTCCCCTCCCAGCCACGGGATAATTACGACCGATCCCGGATGATGGATCACTTCCATTTTGGCCGGGTTGCCGTTGGGGAGGGTGACTTCTTCCACGGTCACGGAAAATTTTTTGCCTTGGAAAACTGTTTCTATTTTTTTCATGGGCGGTAGCGGTTTGTAATCGGGAACCGGCGGTCTTTGCCGAAAGCCCGCGGGGTGATTTTAATCCCCGGCGCGGCCTGCCGCCGTTTGTATTCGTTAGTATCAATCATCCGGATAATTTTGCGGATCAATTCCTGCTGTCCAATTTTTCGGGCTATCTCACTCAAGCTCTTATCCTTCTCCACGTAATCCTCCACAATCTCATCTAAAAGCGCGTAAGGCGGCAGTGTGTCCTGATCCGTCTGATTGGGGCGCAGTTCCGCTGTCGGCGCCCGCTCAATCGTTGTCCGCGGAATTATAGGAACAGTCCCCTGCCGGTTTCGATAGTTTGATAATTCATAGACGAGCGTCTTCGGAACATCCTTCAACAGGGCAAATCCTCCCGACATATCGCCGTAAAGCGTGCAGTACCCTGTGGACAATTCACTTTTGTTGCCGGTCGTCAAGACAAGCCACCTTAATTTGTTAGACAACGCCATTAGAATATTCCCGCGAATTCTCGCTTGAAGGTTCTCCTCGGTGATATCGGCCTTCATCCCTTCGAAAGCCGGTTTTAATGTCTCCAAGTAACTCTGGAAGATCGAATGAATCGGGATATTAAAAAATATCACCCCAAGATTCTCCGCGACCACTTTCGCGTCGCTCTTGGTCCCTTCCGAGGAAAACAGCGACGGCATCGTGACTCCGATGACATTCTCTTTCCCAAGCGCGTCCACCGCGATCACGGCGGTGAGAGCAGAATCAATCCCTCCGCTCAGTCCAATCACCACTTTTTCGAAACCATTCTTTCGCACATAATCCCGCGTTCCAAGCACGAGGGCTTGATAAATCTCTTCCAATCTCTCAGGACGTTGAGCGATTTTCTTTTGGATTTCTTTCGTTTTTTCTTGTAGAACAAATCCCGCATCAACAATGACATGGACATCCCTTGTTTTTTTTCTGACCCCTGACCCCTGACTCCTGACCCCTTTTAATTTTTCTACCGGCAAATCCACCACCAACAAGTTTTCCTCGCACGACTTCAACATCGCCATCATTCGTCCGGACGGATCCATCATCATGCTTGCACCGTCAAAAACCAGTTCATCCTGCCCGCCAACTAAGTTAGCATACGCCATGTAGACCTTCTGTTTCTTGGCGTGGCATCGAAGAATCTTCTCGCGCAGACCCACCTTCCCTGAATGGAACGGGCTGGCTGAGATGTTAATCAGTAACTTAGCCCCCCCTTTTTTGGCTTGCGCGACGACAGGTCCGTCTCCAACCCAAATATCTTCACAGATGTTGATACCAATGGAAACCTCTCCCAAGACCAGAATAGCCGGTTTATCTCCCGTCATGAAATACCGTTTCTCGTCGAAAACACCGTAATTAGGAAGACAAATTTTATGGACAACCCCTACGATTTTTTTATGAGTGATGACCGCGGCGGCGTTGTACAAATACCCCTGCGCGTCTCTATCTACAAAACCGACAATAGCAATAATCCCTTCTACTTTCTTCGCCAATTCTTTAAGTTCTCTAAGATTATCACTGACAAAAGCAGGATGAAGCAGGAGATCTTCAGGCGGATAGCCAGTCAGAAAAAGTTCCGGAAAAACCACGATATCGGCCTGGAGTTTTCTCGCCTCGGCAACCGTCTCTAACGCCTTGTCGGCGTTTTCTTTAAGATCCCCGACAGTGGCATTCTTCTGGGCGAGCGCTAGACGTAAGAGTAACATGGAGTTATGGTAACACGATGGGGTTAGCGTTGGCAAGGCGGGGGAGGAATAGCTATAGCGAAGTATTTACCGTCATGGATCCCTCCTCCCGTAGAGCTCGAGGGAGCAGACGTGGTTGTAGTAACATAGGTCGCCTACGGCGACAACTTTTTATCATTCCAATTCCCCTCTCCCCTT
>CAYJQR010000123.1:0-3920 GCA_964372345.1 uncultured Planctomycetia bacterium
GAATAACAAATAGTAACAAATGATGAAATCAAAAGATCGTGGCAAGAACATTTCAGAGGTTGAGATTCAGGAAATTTCTAAGCATGGTATTTGGCTCTATGCGAAAGGGAGGGAGTATTTTTTGTCTTTCGCAGAGTATCCATGGTTCAAAGTCGCCAAGGCCTCACAAATCCAGCAAGTCAAACTACTGCATGGAAATCATCTCTACTGGCCTGATTTGGATATGGATCTCGAATTAGAATCCCTGAAATATCCTGAGAAATACCCGTTAATTTATAAAGCGGCATAAATTTATCTAAAAAATACCTCATTCCGCCACTTGTCCGCCTCTTCAGCCCTCGCCAGAGGCGAGTTCACCTTTGGCGAAAAAGGCTGATCAGCCTCTGGCTGAGGCGCCTGAGGCGGACAGACAATTCGGGCGGTAGAAGAATAGAAAACTTGACTTTATCCAATGGTATGATAAAATAGAATACTAGGAGGGGATGGTTATGGCAAGCGCGAAGGTGGCAATCACACTGGATTTTCAATTATTGCGAACGTTAGACCGCTGGGTAAAACAAGGCCGTTATCCTAATCGAAGTCAGGCGATTCAGGCGGCTCTACGTGAGAAACTGGAGCGGTGGAAAAGAGTCCGTTTAGCAGAAGAAGTATCAAAACTCAATCCTTCCGAGGAAAAGTCTTTGGCTGATGAAAAGTTAAGCGGGGAGACATGGCCGGAATCGGAATAGAGAGGGGAGATATTTACTGGGCTGATCTCGAACCGACAAAGGGGAGAGAGCAAGCAGGAAGACGTCCCGTTCTTGTCATCAGTCACGAAACCTTCAATCAACATTCGGGCACCGTCATAGCTATGGCGATTACCAGTCAACTTCAGCGGGCCGGCTTTCCCCTGACTTATCCGATACCGTCTCAACAGGGCCTTAAGGATTCATGGGTAAAAATTAGCCAAATCCGGACATTATCTACAGAACGGCTTAGTAAGAAACTCACTCATCTTGAAGAAGAAGAAGTCAATCGTATCATCGAAGGATTACTTGACATAGTAGGTCCTTAATAACCTCCAAAGTTCCTGCCTCTTTCCGGCTTTTAGGTACACGGCGGTTATCCACAACACTCATGCCCAGACTCTTAATCGCCCTTCGCCACTTCTCCGCCTCCGGCGGAGAAGGCAATTCGGGTGTTAGGATTTTCATAGGGATTGACAAGCAGGCGATGTTGGGCTATACTTAGTATAGCCCAAGGAGGTGTATTTTGACGGTCACTAAGATTCAGAAGTGGGGAAATAGCCAGGGCCTTCGTGTCAGCAAGGAGGTTTTGGAAAAAGTCCATATGGCTGTTGGCGATGCTGTTAATGTCAAAGTTCAGAAGGGGGTTATTTTTATCCAGCCGGTGAGACAGCTACGCGGGAAATATAGTCTGCGGGAACTAGTTGCTCAGATGCCCAAGAATTATAAGCCGGGGCAGGAGGAATGGGGCAAACCTGTGGGAGAGGAAATCTGGTAAATGGCCAGCTATGTGCCGCAGAAAGGTGACTTGGTTATATTGACATTTGATCCTCAAGCGGGTCATGAACAAAAGGGAAGGAGACCAGCGCTGATAGTAAGCAACGATTTATTTAACAAACATACCGGTTTTGCCATGGCATGTCCTATTACAAATACGGATCGCAAGATTCCATTTCACGTAAAAATTCCTTCAGCTTCTTCACTCACAGGTTTTGTGATGGTGGACCAGGTTAAATCAATAGATTATCGAAACAGACAGATCAAATATGTTGAACGAGCTCCTTCAGGGTTACTGGAAGAAGTATTAAGTATCTTAGATACGTGTTTTTTTTAAAATCCTAACCACTCATTCCGCCACTTGTCCGCTCCGGCGGACAGGCAATTCGGGTGTTAGCGGAATCAATGGGGAATCATTGGAAATACCAAGAGATTACCGATGAAGAAGGGAATGTTCGCCTCATGGGAAACACTCTCAAAATCGCCGCCGCCATTGAAGAGGCCTGTTTCCGACACGGTCTGAGTTTACCGATAGAAGAAGTCAGACACCGCTTCTCTTCACTGATGTAATTTATATTGCATTTTTATATCACTTCAGGTATACTGAATATATAGGAAAGGAGCGTGAATTCTATGGGACGAGTCATGTTATCGATCCCCCCGCAGTTCTTGAGAGAAGTAGACCATGCGGCCCGTTTAGAACGCCGTAACCGCAGCGAACTCTTACGGGAAGCGTTGCGCCAATATCTAACCCAGAGACAATGCCAGTCAAGAGGAATACCCAAGTTTGACCCTAGAGTCAGGCAAGCAGTCCGGCTTCAAAATGCGCTGGCACGACGAGATAGAAAAAATTGGGATAGCACGGCCGCCATTCGTTCTTGGAGACGATCCTGTTGAGCATCGCAGAGGCGGTTCTTGATACTTCCGTGGTGATCAAGTGGATTCGCCAAGGTGAGGAACATCAAAACGAGGCGCTTTGGCTCAGAAACGGATATCTTGATGGAAAACTCGTCATTGCTGTTCCTGAGCTTCTTTTGTATGAGCTGGCCAATACGCTTCGACACAAACCAGGCGCCGCTAAAGAACATGTCCACAAAGCGGTGGATTCTATCCTAGATTTAGGAATCGAGGTCATCCATCCAACATCCGCGGTGATGCATAGCGCTGTTCATTTGGCATTCCATTACGATGTCACTTTCTATGACGCTTTATTTCTCGCCGTTGCCGAAGACTTGCGCTACGATTTTATCACTGCGGATGGGGTGTTTTACAAGAAGATCAAAGGAAGAGCAAGGAGTCACTTATTGCTGGATGTAAAACAAGAACTCGAGAAGGAAGAATAGGAAGAAGCCCCTCGGAAAACATTTTGTCTCTTTTTCGCAACCCTTGCCAAAAATCCTTCCTTGCGGTACCACAAGTTTATAAAGGTCAGAGGGTTATGAATGCCTCTAGCTGCTTATTTTAGTAATAGTTATGAAAAGATGATATACTTATTATTGACTGAATGAAGGAGGCGCGCAATATATGAAATATCTAGACCGCATTACTTTCGATACAGAGGTCATGGGTGGAAAGCCATGCATCCGTGGTTTGCGAATCACGGCAGGGACAATTGTTGGGTTGTTAGCTGAGGGACACTCTACGGCAAAGATTCTAAAAACATATCCTTATTTAGAAGAAGAAGACATCCGTCAAGCGCTCGCCTATGCCGCTTGGCGCGCTGAAGAACTCGATCTGCCACTTGCCTCAGCATGAACCTCAAGATACTGATTGACGTTAGTTTGTCTCCTCAATGGGTGGGTGTATTCAAACAACATGACGTGCACGCGGTCCACTGGTCGAACATTGGCAGTTTGAAAGCAACCGATAGCGCTATTATGGAATGGGCACGGAAGAACGACCATGTCGTATTTACTCACGATTTAGATTTCGGGACTTTGTTAGCCATGACTCAGGCAGAAGGTCCGAGTGTGTTACAAGTGCGGACACAAGATGTGTTACCAGGTCATTTAGAAAACATGGTGATGGAGTCGTTAAGACACTTTGAATCTTTGTTAAAAACAGGGGCTTTGGTTGTGATTGATGAAAGACATGCTCGCGTTCGTATCCTACCATTGACAAGTCATTGACCTTCCCGAAGATTTTTTGTTGGTGGCTTGGCTCCGTGGTGTTTTTATAAGGATTGCCAAAAATCCTTCCTTGCGGTTCCGATCCCGTCCTAGTACCTTGCTCACCAGTACTGTGTCGTTATCGTACATCACAGGGTCAAATACCCCTCCATAAAAGCTAAAAACGCTCTCATGTTAACCTTTAGCCGCTGCTCTTGCTCTAACAACTCCTTGACCTTCTCTCTTACCTCTTTCCCCAATCTAACATGAAAAGCTCATTTCCTCAGGACTGATTCATAATTTTACGTGA
>CAYJQR010000124.1:0-3843 GCA_964372345.1 uncultured Planctomycetia bacterium
ACATCCATTACGGGATGGTTAGCTCCATGATGACCGAACTTTAATTTATAGGTCCTGCCACCCAAAGCGATCCCCAGAATCTGGTGTCCCAGACAGATACCAAAGATCGGGACTTTGCCGAGGAGTTTCTGGGTTGCCTCAATTCCATAAGTCACTGCCTCTGGATCGCCAGGACCATTGGATAACAAAACCCCATCTGGTTTTTCTGCTAAAACTTCTTCTGCAGGCGTGGTTGCTGGTACTACACGAATCTTGCAACCACTCCATGCTAATGCTCGTAAGATGTTTTGTTTTATCCCAAAATCGTAGGCAATGACCCTTCGGCGACTCCCCATTTTTTTCAGTGTTTCCTGCTCTAGAGGATGCAGTCCTCCTTCCCATTCATACGCTTTTTGACAACTGACCCACTTCGCTAAATCTTGTCCTGCCATTGAGGGGGAATTCCGTACCTTGACTAAAAGACTCTTGGAATCCAAATCAACGGTAGAAATCCCCGCCCGCATCGCTCCTTCATTTCTGAGGATTTCTGTCAATCGTCGGGTATCTACCCCTTCTATTCCGGGAATTCCATTTTCTTTAAGGTACTCTGAAAGGCTTTTCTGGGACCTCCAGTTACTCACCCTCTTGGAAAGTTCTCTCACGATGAATCCCTCGATATAGGGCTTGTGAGATTCCACATCTTCCGGATTGATTCCGTAATTTCCAATGTGAGGGTTGGTCATCATCACGATCTGCCCTTTATAAGAAGGATCGGTGAGAATCTCCTGATAGCCACTCATACTGGTGTTGAAAACCAGTTCGCCAAAGACCTCGCCTTCGGCGCCGAAATTTTCGCCTTCGAAGGCAAGACCGTTTTCTAAGACAAGTAACGCTCGCATTATTCTCTCCACCCCCTCACCTTAATCTTCTCTATACACAACCTTCCCACAGCAAATCGTTGTGACCACTTTCCCTTGAAGCTCCCGGCCAATGAACGGAGAATTTTTACTCTTCGAACAAAACTCTTCCGTTTTGACTCTCCACTTCTTGTTTGGGTCCACGACGATCACATCCGCCGGTTTCCCCACTGACAAAGTTCCCGCCGGAATTCCCAAGATTTCCGCAGGCCGCGCGCTCATCCGCGATACCAGTTCCTTCCAGGTTAATTTCCCTGCCGTGACTAATTCTGTCGCGATGACGCCGAATGAAGTTTCCACGCCGATGACACCGAATGGGGCATGATCAAACTCCACATCTTTATCCGACTCCGAATGAGGGGCGTGATCGGTGGCCACCGCGTCAATGATTCCCTCTTTTAGTCCCTGCCGCAGCGCCTCGATATCCGCCACTGTCCTAAGCGGCGGGTTCATTTTCATATTGGTATTGTATCCGATCACCGATTCTTCCGTCAGCGTCAAGTGATGCGGGGTCGCGTCGCACGTCACACGAACCCCCTTGGCTTTTGCCTGTCGGATCAAGTCCACTGATTCTTTCGTGCTGATATGGGTACAGTGAATATGCGCGCCGGTTAATTCCGCGAGAAGTATTTCCCGCGCCACCACTACGGCCTCGCTCATGTTCGGCATGCCGCGCAGTCCCAGCCGTGTCGCCACAATTCCTTCGTTCATCATGCCATGCTCGGTCAGTGAAAGATCCTCGCTGTGAGAAATCACCACCACACCGCACATCTTGGCGTATTCCATCGCCCGCCGCATAATTTCCGCGTTCGTCACCGGGTGGCCGTCGTCGGTGATGGCGACGACTCCCGCCGCTTTGAGATCGGCGATTTCAGTTAATTCCTTCCCCTCGAGCCCTTTGGTGATCGCCGCCGCCGGATACAAATGAAGCAGCTGAGTCTTCCGCGCTTCCGCTTGAATGAATTCCACAATTTGACGGTTGTCGGTTACCGGTTGAGTGTTTGGCATCGCGCAAACACTCGTGATTCCTCCATGAACTGCCGCCTCACTCCCGCTCTGAATCGTCTCTTTCCCTTCTCCCCCAGGCTGGCGGAAATGGACGTGCATGTCCACTAGCCCGGGCATCACTAACTTTCCTTTGGCGTCGATCACTTCCGTACCGGCGCCATTGATCCCTTTTCCCGACTTGGAAATAACTCCATTCTCGATCAACAAGTCCATCTCTTGATCAAGATTATTCGCCGGATCAATTACACGGCCGTTATGAATGAGTAGTTTTGACATTTTTCCCTCTAACACTTGCGAGCAAATACAGCGCCGCCATTCTCACCGCGATTCCATTCGTCACCTGATCCAAAATCACCGAATGTTTCCCGTCCGCCACATCTGAAGTCAACTCCACTCCGCGATTCACCGGCCCCGGGTGCATAATGAGAACACCCGGGTTGGCTTTCTTTAACCGCTCTCCATTGATCCCGTAAAGGCGGACGTATTCGCGTAGCGAAGGGAGTCCTTTACCGCTGCCGCGCTCCAATTGCACGCGCAATAGATACAACACATCGGCGTCATGGATTGCTTCTTCTAAGGAGTGCGTCACTTTCGCGCCTAACTGCTCAACTCCGCGAGGCATCAGCGTCGGCGGCCCGCAGAGAGTAACCTTCGCGCCAAATTTACTCAAACCCCAGAGATTAGACCGTGCCACACGGGAAAACGCAATGTCACCAATGATGCTGACCTTCAGCCCCTCTATTTTTTTCTTGTGCTCACGAATCGTAAAGAGGTCCAGCAATCCCTGGGTCGGGTGTTCATGCGCCCCGTCTCCCGCGTTGATGACTCCTGCTGATAAATTCTTT
The DNA here is from genome assembly GCA_964372345.1 of uncultured Planctomycetia bacterium. GTDB lineage: Bacteria > Omnitrophota > Gorgyraeia > JACOVV01 > JACOVV01 > JACOVV01. Next base: position 2,750 of record CAYJQR010000124.1, read on the forward strand.
GCCAACAGATGAGGCGTTCCGCTCGATTGATGCCGCACGACCATCAGATCCACTTTCATCGCTTCAAAGTTCCGCGCCGTATCCTTGACGGTCTCCCCCTTAGAGATGGAGCTGGCGGAGGGAGCGATATTCAAGATATCAGCGCTGAGCCGTTTGGCCGCCAATTCAAATGAAATTCGGGTCCTAGTGGACGGTTCCAAAAAGAGATTAGCAATCGTCATCCCGCGGAGCGCCGGCACTTTTTTCACCGAGCGAGCCGAGACCTCTTTGAAAGAAGCGGCGGTGTCGAGAATGCTCTCGATTTCCTCTCGAGAGAGTTCCTCAAGCCCCAATAAATCCTTTCTTACCCATTTTTTTATTTTTGTATCCCCATTGTCCATTTTCTATTTTCTCCGCCGGAGGCGCCCGCCTGCTAGCCTGCGGGCAGGGACCCGCCTCTGGCGGGCATTCTCCGGTCTATCTAATTAACAGCACTTCATCCCTGCCATCCATTTCCGTCAGATGAACTTCCACCCGTTCCTCCAACGCCGTCGGCACATTCTTCCCCACGTAATCCGCCCGTATCGGCAGTTCCCGATGACCCCGATCCACCAGGACGGCTAACTGGATCCGTTTCGGCCGGCCAAAATCCACTAACTCATCCAACGCGCACCGAATGGTTCTACCGGTAAATAGCACATCATCCACCAACACAATCGTTTTGTCCGTGACGTCAAAATCCAATTCCGTTTTGTGGAGCACTGGCTGGTATCCGATCATTGTCAGATCGTCCCGGTATAAGGTGATATCCAGCGCCCCGATTGCTGCCTTCGCCCCATCGATTTTCTCAATTTCCCTCACCAGCCGCTCCGCCAAAAAAGCCCCCCGCGTTCGAATTCCCACCAGCGCTAATTCTTTAGTCCCTTTAGCCCGCTCCAGGATCTCATGGCTGATCCGGACCAGCGCCCGTTGAATTCCTTCCGCATCGAGAAGGATCGATTCTTGTTGAGTCATGATAAGATATCCTTCGACGCGCCCCGCCGTTAGGCGGGGCGCGCTCATTAAAAAAATAAGCTTACCTCGATCGCTCGAGATAAGCTTCCCCTCGCCTTACG
>CAYJQR010000125.1:0-3786 GCA_964372345.1 uncultured Planctomycetia bacterium
TAAAGGGATTTAAAGCGGCCCGCCGAATGAGCCCGGGCGTAATCAACATAACGCTTGGCCCAGAGAATGAGGCCTTTGATTTCCCGGCGCGACAAGGACCGGACCCAACGCGCGGGCCGTCCAAAGTATAGCGAACCCGGCTTCAGTCTCATCCCGTGCGGCACGAGACTCCCCGCTCCGAGGATCGTCCCTTTACCGATCACCGCTCCGTCCATCACGATCGAACCCATCCCCACCAGAGAGCCGTCTTGCACGGTACAGGCATGTAAAATAACAGAGTGCCCCACGGTCACATAATCGCCCGCCCTACACGCCTGATTCGTTTCCACATGGAGCACTGAAAGGTCTTGAATATTGCTACAGCGGCCGACTTCGATCCGGTTAATATCCCCGCGCAGCACCGAGCCCGGCCAAATGCTTGAGTAATCACCCAGTGTGACCCGGCCTTCTACCACTGCGGATTTTGCAATGAAGACTTTTTTTCCGACTTCGGGCGAAAATGTTTGAGGCATGTCCCTACATTTTTATCAGCTTTATCAAATTGAGCGAGATATCCCGGTTTGCTTCGGCGATCGAATCCACAAGTTGAATTTCTTTGGGGCAAATTTTGACGCAGTTTTGCGCGTTGCCGCAATCTTCGATCCCGCCCGGGGCCGTGAGGGCTTTTAAGCGTTCCATTTTAATTTCTTTACCGATGGGGTGGCGGTTAAAAAGACGGGCTTGACTGATGATGGCGGCTCCTATGAATTCGTTGCGCTCATTGACTTGCGGGCAAACCTCCAGACAGGCGCCGCAAGAAAAACAGCGCGATAAGGCATAATTGATCCGTTGATCGCGCGGCAGAATTTTAGGGCCGGGTCCCCGGTCTTGGGTATCTTCCAAAGGAACCCAGGCCTTCACCCTCTTAAGATTTTCAAAAAAGGAGGACCGATCAACGATCAAATCCCGCACCAGCGGAAATTTGGTCATAGGTTCGAGAGTGATCGGCTGGGTTAATTGATCCACCAAAGCAGAACAAGCCTGGCGCACACGGCCGTTGATCACCATCGTGCAAATTCCACAGACCTCTTCCAGACAACTGGATTCCCACGACACCGGTGTGGTGGGACGGTTGTCAAAGGTGTGAAGGGTTTTTCTGATCTCTTGAAGGCAGACAATGACATTCAGATACGGCCGGTAAGGAATATGATATTCCTCCCAATAAGGTTTCGCCTCGGGTGTTCCCTGCCGCTTAATCTTTATCACCACATTTTCGGGTTTATTCATAAACGGGTTTCCTCATCCGCTGCAGGCCTCAGTCTCGTCACCTCACGAAATTCAAAAGGCAGTTTCCCGCCCCACACGGACTGCCCCGATCCTTGAAAATAAACATTAATGAAGGGGACCGCCTACGTCGAACGCTCGGCCGACGAATGAAAGGATGAGAAAACAAAACGGTAGCTTTCCAAATGACCGGGTTTAGATAGGAAACAAAACACGTCTGAGAAGATGCAGAATTAATAATAGAAACGGATAGGGTGTCGACCTCACTCGACGGGCCTTCGGAAAAATCTATTCCAGATTTTTCCGAGACGGCCCAACGCCGCCTCCGGCTAGGAGATTGTGCTTTATTAAACAAGATTAAGTCATCCGCGAAGGACACCTTCTTGGCGCGCTCGGAAGGCCGAGCGGGCACGGACTGGCCACCCAATCTTTTCTTCTTCTCCTTTGTGGCCAGGAGCGAGGCCGGACGCGCGAGTGAAGACTCTCTCGCAGGGAGAGTCTGAACGGCGACAAGGAGGTTGTCCTTCGGCGGACGGGAAATTTTGAATGTTGACCGAGCATATGCCAACGACAGGAGATTCTGCATTAGTATTTTCTCTCCTTCGGCTGGAGTAAAGAGATGTCGACTGCTTCATCGGAAAGTTCGGGACCTCGGGGTGTCCATTTTGCTACGGTGGTCTTCAGCCAATTTTGATCGTCGCGATTGGGGAAATCGGGCTTATAGTGAGAGCCTCTACTCTCGTCGCGCCGGAGCGCTCCCAACGTAATCACGCGGGCAAGTTCCAGCATGTTTTCAAATTGGCGGACAAAAACAACCGCCTGATTGCCCCAGTGAGTGGGGTCTGAGATATGGATATCGCGGGATCTTTGCTGGATTTCTTGAATCTTCTCATCGGTTTTTTTGAGCTTATCATTATAACGGATGACCGACACGTGATCTGTCATCCATTGGCCCAACTCTTCCCAAAGGCTGAAAGGATTTTCCTTGCCGCGTGCCTTGATAATCCCCTCGAACTTTTCTTGCTCGAGTTTGGTCTGCGCATCAAACCACCGGGAGCTGACGGATTCTGCGCCGGTGCTAATGCCCGCCAAATATTCCTCGGCCCTTTGGGCTGCGATCTCTCCCCCGTAAAGGCAGGAAAGTAAAGAGTTGGCGCCGAGCCGGTTCGCCCCGTGATATTGATACTCGCATTCCCCCGCGCCGAGAATTCCCGGGACATTCGACATTTGCCGCGAATCAATATACATCCCGCCCATCGTATAGTGAACAGCCGGGAAGACGCGCATGGGCACCTTGCTCGGGTCTTCGCCCACAAATTTCTCATAAATTTCAAGGATACCGCCCAATTTTTCTTCCAAGGTTTTTCTGGGAATATGAGAAATATCCAGATAGACAACGTCTTCTCCGTCGACGCCGAGTTTTAATTCGCGGCAGACTTTAAAAATGGCGCGGGAGGCAATATCCCGGGGAACAAGATTTCCATAATTGGGATACCACTCTTCCAAGAAGTACCAGCGCTGGCCCTCTTTATAAGTCCAAAGACGCCCGCCTTCTCCCCGGACGGCTTCCGAGATAAGCCGGTGTTTGTCGAGGCCGCGGATTGAAGTAGGATGAACTTGGATGAATTCGCCATTGGCATACCAAACACCTTGTTTAAAAAGAGAGCCGACGGCCGAACCGGTGCAAATCATAGAGTTCGTGCTTCTACCATAGATAACCCCTACTCCCCCGGTGGCCATGATGACTGCGTCGGCTTTGAACGCCCGAATTTCTAAGGTGGTAAGATTGGCGGCGACAATGCCACGGGAAGTTTTCGTATCATCAATGACCGCGGAAAGAAATTCCCAGCCTTCGTAGCGCTTCACAAGTCCCTCGGATTCAAAACGCCTGACTTGTTCATCCAAGGCATAAAGCATTTGCTGTCCCGTCGTGGATCCGGCAAAGGCGGTGCGGTGAAACTTGGTTCCGCCGAAGCGTCTAAAATCCAGATCCCCTTCGGGGGTGCGGTTGAAGGCCACGCCCATCCGGTCCAGAAGATAAATATAGGAAGGTGCGCGTTCGCACATTCCCATTGCCGGAGGTTGATTGGCTAAATAGTCGCCGCCGTGGATCGTTTCTTGAAAGTGAATCTTGGGGCTGTCGCCTTCGCCCTTCGTATTGACTGAGGCGTTGATGCCTCCCTGGGCGCAAACCGAGTGAGATCTTTTGCAGGCAACAATGGAAAAAATATGGACGGGGATTCCTTTTTCCGCCAATTTGATGGCGGCGAAAAGACCGGCTAGGCCTCCGCCTACTACAATTACGCCGCGTTTTTGATGGGGTGTCATCTTAGGCTTTGACTAAATGAACAAGAACGCTGACTCCCGCCGTAAAGAGAACAATTCCAAGGATGGCAGAACCTATCCCGGCAATCTTCTGAGACTTTTGTGAAATGGTAATACCCCAGCTGACAAAAAATCCCCAGATCCCGTTGGAAAAATGAAACATCACCGCGGCAAGCCCGATGATATAAAACCAAAAAA
>CAYJQR010000126.1:0-3786 GCA_964372345.1 uncultured Planctomycetia bacterium
AGAAAAAGCTCCCTTTATATCATCTCCAAATACCTCTTGGTTCTTCTAAGCACCTTCCTGACCCTGGGACTATCACCTCCCAGGGATATGGTCAGTGGCCAGGAGAAAACTGAACGGCTGTTTTCTATCTATGGGGGTAAATGGGGAGGGTTGATTCGGGCTCAAATTGAGGGACTGCCTGTCCATAAGACTACGGGGGTCACGATCCCGTTTTTTGACGAAGTTGTCCAAGCGAATATCCGACTTACTCAAGAAGGGGACTTAATCGCCCAAAATATCGAAGGAATCGTCCATAACCTACTGGATGCTTTTTCGAGGGTGACAGACGTCCACCACCTTAGGTTTCTTCTAGGTAAGTACTTCCAAGCCCCTGGTGAGACTACCCCCTTATTCCTCCAGCCTATCGTAGACCCGCAGTTAATCCTATCTCAACTACTCACTAATCCCACCATGATTTCAGATCAGCAGTTTAAAATCTGTCAGAAGATGATACACGATTTCAAGGATGAAGATACGGTGAGAGCAGCGGTTCACAACTATCTGGAACAACTAGCCAGTAGAGTCCAACTGACCGATCAGTTCAGGGAAGAACTAGTGAGGCAGGTCCAAGATTTTGAAGGAGAAATTTTCTTAAGGTCCTCGGAGGAACATGAAGGGACATTCGAACAGTCCCTTTCAGGGCAAGGGGTCTCGCTCAGGTGTCAAAAGAATGAAGCTATCGCTACAGCAGAGCAACTGATTCGAAGACATATTGCAAATGTCTGGATCAAGGGAGAGGTTCTCTCCCGTCATCGCCTGGCGATTCCTATTAACTCTTATCTCCACTCGGTTACTGGGGCTCTCTGCCGCTACGAGGGAGATAAAGTTTACATCGAAGCTGTAGTCGGAGACACAGATACAGCCACTTCTCCTCAACATGCCAACGCCACCCTCATTGTCGCCGATAGAAATAGCCGGGAGATCCAAGTCCACCATCCCTTTGTCCGGACCCCTTACAAGATTCAATTTTATGGTAAAGAATATACATCGGATAAAAATCCTGAACAGCTAGAGTCTCTATGGAAAAGACAGACCTCTTGGATTTCCTTGGAAGGGGACAAACGCCTGCGGAGCCCTTTAACCGAGGACCAGATATTGGAACTGGCAGATTTTGCTGTAGGGGAAAAACTGGGATACTCTGTCTTGACAGAGGTCAAGCTGTTGAAGAATCCCAATGATGGAACAAAACGTTTTGAGTTCAGTCAAGTCATTCCTGCTACCAGAAAAAATCGGGTGGTCGAACAAAGAGAAAAAATAGCAGAGCCTCCGCAGAGATCTACTACTGCCTATTTATCCATGGGGGAGCGACAGGCTAACGCACCAGCGGTCATGGTACCACGGAATGCTGATAGAAATCAGGCAAAGAAACAGATTGCACAACTGGCACAGCTGATGTTACCGCAAGGAATTATCTTGGTCGCCCAAGATGCCGCCTCCTACGGAGCGATTCCCGGAGTAGTTGGCTATATAGACCCATATGCCGGTTCTTTAGATTCCCACAACATCAACTTCCTTTCGGACGTTCTGGTAAAAGACCCTTGGCAGTTCATCTATGTTTGCGGACCCAATCTTCAGCAGTTTCTGCGAAAGGAACTAACATGGAAACAGATCATCCCTGGAGCCTTTGGAGATTTCCCTCTCCTAAGAATCAGCGGGCAAGAATTAATGATAATTCCCCTGCAGGAAAACCAGTCTCTTATCGCAATGAATGATTCCCAGCCCCGTGCGGAAGTAGAAAAGACAGAGTTTGAGAAGGAGATTGAAGAACATCTTAAGACAAGCAGAACTATTCACGGGGCAAGAGGGCGTATTGATGAGTTACTCCTTGATCACATAAGAAACGAAGACTTTACAGTAACGAACATGTTTTTATATCATCTTGTAAAAGCCAGAGAGGCGGAAAACAACAAAGACTATCTTGGAGCAATCCCTTTGGAAGTTTTTACCGATTACGCCCTGCAATTTGGAGTCACTTTTATGCAGGCAATCCAATCGGTGCTGGAACCGTATCTGCAGATCCTGAATCGCCCTGTCTACCCCGCCGATCATGAGCATCCTTTCGTTAAAGGAATGCGAGAAGTAAATCTGTCTCATTACCTCTCCTGGTGGCAGGATTCTCCAGAAACAATTTTTAATGGGATAGAAGAGGCACAAAAAAGGCGAGGAATTTATTTAGCTAAAACGCCCCTTCTCCGCATAAAAGAATATTACCAAAAAGTAGAGACAATTTTAGAGGCTTTTAAAAAAGAAAGAAACATTGAGCCAAACTCCGAAGGAGTCATCCTATCAGACACATTCAGGGTATTGATCGTTGATGATAACCGTTGGAATAGGGTAAAATTTTCTAATTTGCTGGCTAACTCAGGAATATCCGCTATGGAGACAGCCAATAGTCAGGAGGCTTTAATGGCAATCCAAAAGAATCCACCAGACTTTGGTATTTTTGATACCGTCGTTCCAGGAGAGACTGATTATAAGCAACTAGCAAGGCTCTGTAAGAAATTAAACCCCCATTTCAGGGGAGTCGTCGTAAGCGCTGCGAATAGAATGAGTATAGAAGACGAGGGGTTAGTTCCTGCCGGAATCATCGCTAGCTTCTGCTCCACCACTGAAGGTGGTGTGATGAACCAGAAAATTTTAGAACAAGCCCAATTAGCTCGACAAACCAAAATGGATTTGGTGGCAGGACAGCGAAAGAGGCTTTTGAGTAGGGATCTTCGGATGATGGTCGTGGATGATGATGATGTCAGAAGAATGATCTTTTCTGAATGGTTTAAGCGAGAAAATTTCACTGATGTGAGTTTTTATTCTAATATTGCCGAAGCGCTACCGGCAATATCATCAAATAACCCAGATGTGATCTTCATTGACATGGTAGTTGAGACTCAATTTGTGGGTGAGGATACCATACGAAGGATTGCTCAACTGGACACTTTGATCAAACCGAAGATTGTAGCTTACTCAGCGGTGTTGCGGAGAGAACAATGGGAACAATTGGAGCGACTTCGCCCGTTGGGAGTGGTGAAAATTATGGAGTTTCCAGAAAGGAAAGATATTATCTCTCTTCTTCGCTCTTTGGATGCCCGCCGGAAGGCTGAGCAGGAGGACTTAAGGCGAAAACTGCAGGGGGAACCTAGCCCCTATCGCATCCTGATCCTAGATGATCGTCGGACAATTGCAGATGGACTAGCAACACGTTTATCTTCGATCCTACTTCAGGAAGACCCCAATGCCACCTACACTATTGAATGGAAGAGTAATGTTGGGAAAATGATCCAAGCCGTTGTTAACTTTAATCCGGATTTGGTGATCTTGGATCAGATTTTAAATAATGACGAAATTGACGGAGACTCCATTGACGGAGACTCCATTGCCAGGGAAATCAGGAAACAGTTTTTTACCCCTGATGTAATCCTTATGACCGGAGGAGATCTCTCCGTAGAACAGTATGAACGACTCCTCCCATTTGGTATCGTGGGTCAAATTGGAAAATCTTTCGCTGACAGGGAATTGGAGTGGTTTGTGCAACAGATCATCCGTCTGCGAACCCGAAAATTGGGTACAAACCCCGTCCCTTCCTTAAAGTCCACCGAAGCTCTCCACTCGGCACTTTAGCCCTAGCCCAAGGCTTATTCGGGTTAGATCATCATTCATCTATAGATATCCTAAGTCCTTGACAGTGTGGGAAATAAGTTTAACTGATCTTCTACAGTACCATTTTACAACTTATTGAATAGGAATGGGTTA
>CAYJQR010000127.1:0-3723 GCA_964372345.1 uncultured Planctomycetia bacterium
ACGGTTTGACAATCTTACAAGTGATGTGATAAAGTTAAACTCCTCCTAAAAATTCGATACAAAACGAGGTTTGTATGGAAATACTGAAAGACTATTCGTATGTCCTTGTATTTCTTGTGATTGGGTTTGGTTTTGTTCTGGTGAGTACCCTGCTCCCATTTCTGATCACAAAACCAAGCAGGAATCCCGGCACAGCGGCCACTTACGAAAGCGGCGAGACGCCGATCGGAAGCGCGTGGGTCCAGTTTGATATCCTCTATTATTTATACGCTCTGATCTTCATTGCCTTTGACGTGGAAGCGGTTTTTCTTTTTCCTGTCCTGGTCGCTTACAAAAGTTTTCCGCCAATCGCGGCGTTTGTGGAAGTGGCGTTATTCGTTATGATCTTAGGGCTTGGGATTGCTTACGCATGGAAGAAGGAGATATTTTCATGGAAGTAAATGATAGGGGGCAGGGTTCAGGGGACAGTGTTCAGCGGCCGTTTCAGCCGAAGACGCCACCCCCTGGATACATGCCGCCGGAGAGCGTGACGCAGTTTTATAAAATTGACGATCTGGTCAACATGGCCCGCGCCAATTCTCTCTGGCCGTTGACGTTTGGCCTGGCCTGCTGCGCGATCGAGATGATGGGGACCGGCGCGGCACGGTTTGATCTAGACCGGTTCGGATTTGGCGTTTTCCGCCCCTCTCCTCGGCAGTCGGATGTGATGATCGTTTCAGGAACGATCTCGCGAAAAATGGTCCCTTGCATCAAAAAATTATACGACCAGATGCCCAATCCAAAGTATGTCATCGCCCATGGCGGCTGCGCCATCGCCGGTGGACCGTTTCAGTACCCGGGACAGTACGCGATCTTAGAAGGGATTGACAAGATTATCCCGGTGGATGTTTACGTCCCGGGGTGCCCCCCGCGTCCGGAGGCTCTGATCGCTGGGATTTTGGCGCTCCGCGATAAAATCAAGAAGGGAATCCCGCCGGCGGCGCAAGTGGTGAAAGTGCCGACCTCTTCTAAAGAAATTCCGATAACTCCGACGACACCATCATGACATTAGAAAACACTCAACAGTGGCTTTTGAAAATACTCTCTCAAGCCCCCCTCACCCCATCCCTCTCCCCCACGGGGGGAGAGGGGGCAATAGTGCGCGAGCGCGATTACGCCAAGACCGGATACCATCTGGAAGCGGCGGTCTCCGAGGAAAAGATTCTCCCGGTCGCTCGTTATTTCCACGACCAAAAGTTTTTCCTGGAGTGTCTCACCTGCGTTGACTATACCCATAAACCCGAAGACCCTCATTTTATCATTACTTATCAATTCAACCGTTGGGAAGAGGTAGAGCGCATCCTGCTGAAACTAAAAGTTCCAAAACAGGTCAATGAAGCGCCGAGCATCGCCCCCATCATTCCCGCCGCCAACTGGTACGAGCGGGAAGTGTTTGACATGTACGGCGTGCGATTTAGCGGCCATCCAAAACTGGAACGGCTTCTTCTTCCCCTCCAGTCCAAGATCCATCCTCTGTTGAAAAGTTACACAGGCCTTGGGGATTCCGACGTACGCGATTCCCTAGAACTAATCGAGTCTGATCAGGAGGTTTTTGATTTTACCGTCCCAGAACAGATGAAACAGTCGCAAAAAGAATATTACCTGAACCTCGGGCCCCAACACCCCAGCACTCACGGAGTCTTGCGCGTCCTGCTTCATCTTGACGGCGAAAAAATTATCAGCGGGGAACCGATCATCGGTTACGCCCACCGTGCCCATGAGAAAATGGCGGAGGTCCATAACTATCTTCAATTCTGGCCCAATACCGGCCGGCTCGATTACGTCGGAGCGATGAGTTATAACTTCTGCTACGCGCTGGCGGTGGAAAAAGCGATGGGGATCGTCCCCTCTCCGAGAGTAGAATATATCCGCGTGATCACTACCGAGTTAAACCGGATCTCCAGCCATCTTTTGTGGCTGGGGACTTATCTTTTAGACCTGGGGGCTTTCACCCCCTTCTTTTACGCTTTCGACGAACGAGAAAAAACTTTAGACCTTCTGGAGTTATGCACCGGCGAACGGTTAACCTACGACTACTTCCGGTTCGGCGGCGTCCTCAACGACGTGCCGCAGGAAATGATTGATGGGATCAAAAAATTTATCCCCGAATTCCGCAAGAGGTTGAGAGACTACAGGACACTGATCACGGAGAATATCATCTTTATCAAACGGACCAAGGGAATCGGCGTCTTAACGCTCGACGCCGCCCGGGATTACGGCGTCACAGGCCCTTCTCTGCGCGCCTGCGGAATCGCTTATGATCTCCGGCGGGCCGAACCGTACTCTATTTATCAGGAATTTGATTTTGAAATCCCGACACAGCATGAAGGGGACGCTTACGCGCGGTACCTCGTCCGGATGGCGGAGATGGAACAGAGCCTGCGGATTCTTGAGCAGGCGATCGCCAGAATTCCCGCAGGAGAATATCAATCAGGGAAAATCCCTAAGGCGGTGCCGGTCTGTGAAATCTACCAGACGGTTGAGTCGGCCCGCGGACAGTTCGGCATTTATCTGGTCAGCGATGGGACACAAGTTCCTTACCGGCTAAAATTACGGACCCCGTCGTTTTCAAACTTGAACGCCCTCGGCCCCATGGCTAAAGGGCATTTTGTCTCGGACGCGGTCTCGATTTTAGGGAGTATTGATATCGTTGTACCGGAGATTGACCGATGAAAGTAGCGGATAGCGTATAGCGTTTAGGAAAACGAACAAAGATCTTTAATCGAAGATTTTGTATGGGGTGTTTCCGGAAGATTTAGAAGAGGCGGCAGAGATACTGGCGGGAAGGTAAAAAGAATATTTCAGGACTTTGTTAAAAATGAATTGGCTAAGTATTGATGATAGAAGAAATTGGAGGGACTTGTCAAGAGAAAAATTAACGTAACGCATTGTATTTACGTAAGTTATGAAAATCAAAGATTTACGTAAATGCGCTTTTTTAAAAGCTCCAGATTTTAACAAAGTACTGTAAATGTAATTTTATTTCTTGCATTTACTTGCTTCTTATGATATGCTTTAATAGGAAAGATTAAAAGAAAGAAGGTGGTATAGATGGAGGCTGTTAAAAATAAAAAAGAGAATGTGACTCTTAGAATGGGTCATGAATTAAGAGAGAGCCTTGAGTTTATTGCTAAAGAGGAGAGACGTAGCTTCAGTAATCAACTTAATGTAGCTCTAGAGGAATGGATAAGAGTAAAAAATGAGTTGCATCCTCAATTTATCAAAGACATCAAGGAAGCACTCAAATCTGGGAAGCCCGAACCAGTTTGGAAAGGATAATAATTGAGTCTAAATTTTCCTTACCAACAGAATGCCTATCCTAGGTATAACCGCATAAAAAAGAAATTTCCCCCCTTACTTAGGAAGAAATTGAATGAAGTAGAAGACGAAATAGCTAACGATCCTTCACTGGGTGAGGAAAAGATAGGCGACCTTAAAGGAGTACGGGTATATAAATTTAAAGTATTTGACCAGCAGATTTTATTAGCTTATCAAGTAGATAAAGATAAAGGAGAGGTTATCTTCGTGGCTGTAGGTGGCCACGAAAATTTCTATAAAGATTTAAAGCAGTATTTAAGAAAATAAAGCCAGCCCCTCCTGGGGGGGGGGGCGCGCCCCGCGCCCCTAACTACATAAAGAAAAGCCCGTAGAACGCAGGTTTTGAAGGAATTAGGGGCATTCTAT
>CAYJQR010000128.1:0-3591 GCA_964372345.1 uncultured Planctomycetia bacterium
TCTCCTCTGCGTCCCCAAATGCCCCTACCGCCGATGAACTTGCGGAATCGCTGAATCAGCACATAACCGCTTGACCTTTCCGTTATTTAAGACATAATATAGTGTTACAAATATGTCTTCTTTCATCCTTGCTCAAGGATTGCTTCGTTACTGGGACCAGCTGGCAGCCCGATACGACCCTTCCCGTAGCCAAGTTCTCTCATTGGACATCGGCGCCGAAAAATTCTCAGTGATTCTTCTGGAGAGAAAACCCGCGGGGATCAAATTGCTGGAACAGTCTATTGAATTCCGGGATCCAAAGGAAGGGGAAAAGTGGTGGCAGGCGAAATTAAAGCGGATGATTGAAGAAAAAAGATGGAAGGGAAAGACGATTTCCCTGACGAGTTCCCTGATTCCAAGCGTGATCCGCCGTTTTCAGATCCCGCAAGTGGCCTCTTCCGAGCTAAAAAGCGCCGTCCACTGGCAGATGAAAGACCAACTTCCATTTCCCATTGAACAGGCTGTCGTGGAATACCGGGTGATCAGTTATTCATCTTCTCCGCAAGGGGATAAACAGATGGACCTCCTGGCGGCGGCAGCCCCCGAAAAAGAACTCAAGGAACTTGTTGATTCTGTCGAGGAATTAGGACTGCAGGTCAGAAACGCGGGATTGCCAGCGACGGCTCTCGAAAACGGCGCCGGGCAGATTCTCTCCGGGAAAGAGAGGGTTGCCGTCTTAGAGATTGGAGCGGAAGCCACCTCTTTTGTCATTCTGGGGAAAGACGGAATCCATTTTTATCGGCAGCTGCAGGTGACCGGAAAGACAATAACCAGCGCCCTGACAGGAAGTATTGTTTCCGAGTCAGGCAGAGTGGACATTCCTCCGGAGCAGGCAGAGGCGTTGAAACAGAAGTATGGGATACCGGAACGGAATGTCCAGGGGCATGACCCTCAGTACGCCATTGAATTGAACAAATTGGGAGTGATGATGCGGCCGGCGTTAGAGAAGCTGGCCAACGAACTCCATCGAACATTGGATTACTATCGGACACAGTTTAACCGGCCCGACCAGAAGGTGGAACAAATTTTGTTGTCCGGGGGAGGGGGACAATTAAAAGGGCTGGCTCAGTTTCTCCAGGAGAGCCTGAGCATTCCGGTCGGGATGCTGGACATTCCCGCAGTTTTTAAAATAGCGCTTCCTCCGGAACGGGCCGCCAGACTCAACGTTGTGATGAGTCTCGCCCTGGACGGTCTCCACAGTTTTAACCTGCTTCCTTTATCCTATCGGCTGAAACGGTCCAGGCAGGTCCAGACCGGATTCCTGAGAGTCGCCGCCATTACGGCCGCTTCTCTATTGATGGTTTTTTATCTCTATCAAGTATGGCATCTGAAACAGGTCCAGTTGCAGTTGGAGACGCACCAAGCGGCTGTCAAGAACATGAAAGAGATCCTGGATTTAAAACAGGAGATTGAAAAGCGGAGGCGTCTAGTCTCATCGATCCGGCAGAATCATCTGCTGTGTCCCAGTTTAATGGCTGAGTTGAGCCGGATAGTTCCGGATAATTTAGTTTTGGATGAACTGAACTTTGACAATCAAAGAAAAGAGCTTTCTCTAAAAGGGATCATCTATTCAGCTCCCGATGAGTCGCAAAAACAACTGTCGGATTTCATCAAGGGATTGCGTCAATGTCAGCTCGTCACCCATGTGAGACTGACGGCTACTCTGCAGGTCCAGGAACAAAATCAGAGCGGAGCTCGTTTCGAGATTATATGCAACTTGTCACCCTAAAACCGTTTTTCAAGGATCGTAAAACGCTGGGTTTTCTGATCGCCGCCGGGGTTGTCGTTTTGTACGGAACCCTCTTGTTATTTCCGGCTCAGAAAAAATTAAAAGAGACGGAACAAGAGTTAAGAAAAGTGAAGGCGATGACGCAGGAAGTTTACTCGTCTGTTCCGGACCCCAAGAACATGGCCCAGTGGATTCTGCTGATGATGGAGGAATTGGACTCACTCCGCGGACTTCTTCCTTCGGATGAAGATGTCTCGGAGTTGGCCCGGGTTCTCTCGTCACAGGCCCAGAAGAAGAGGATCAAAATCGCCTCCATGACGCCTCAAACGCCGATCCTCATGGAGTCTTGTTTTTCGGTTCCCATTGAAGTGCGTCTACAGGGAAGATATAGGGATATCGGGGAATTCATGGCTTCATTGGATTCTTTGCCAAGACTGATTACTTTACAAAAACTCTCTATCAAACGGGATAAGAGCATTGAACCGCTCGCGGCGGTTGAGTGCGAATTTTTAACCTATTATCTCGCGGAAAAACCAGACCATGACTCAAAACCGTAAAGTGGCGTGGATAGCCGTTTGGGGAATTGCTTTTCTTCTTTGTCTGATCACCGTATTCTTTCCGGCGAAGAAGAGAGAAACGGCAAAAACGGCCAGTGAAGCTCCTGTTCAGGATTCAGGGCTAGAAAATACGGCTGTTTCCGTGAAGAAGCACGAGAAAACACCTCTGTTGGAATGGCGCAGGGATCCTTTTGTTCTGGAGGAAAGAATTTTGCCGTCGGGAGGGAACCGCCTGACCGGGATTATCTTTGACGAAAACCAGCAAGAACAATCCTGCGCTATCATTGACGAACAACTGGTGAAAGTCGGGGATCAGATCAACGGCTCAAAAGTTTTGAAGATCCACAAAGACAGCGTGGATATTGAGAACGACGGAAGAAAAGAAGAATTGTTTCTGAATCAATAGAAAAGTACCCTCCCCCCCCTCAAAAAAAGTTCTATCGCACATTGACGTTGCATAATTCGTAAGATATACTTACGTTGAATCGTCGAAGTTACGCGGAGAATCATGTCCCAGCCATACTATTTACATATGATAGCGAACAAGTGGGAGAGGAAATTGGTTTCTTTGTTTGTGATATCGCTGATGGGAGGGGTCTATGCACTACTCTCTTCTATCGGTTTATCTCAATTGAATCTCTATTTAGCCCCGCCGTCTGGCGTTGATGATCGGAACTCCGTGCAGGGGAGATCGGAGTCAGAAGAACCACCCACAGGGGCTATTGGGAAGGGGAGCGCTTTGAAGGCAAAGGACCGTGTTAAGGTGAAAGGGATTGACGATGAAGCCAGAGAGGTTCTGAGTGGCAAGATCAACGAATTAAAGGGGAAGGTGAATCGAGCTCAATTATTGGATGGCGAAAGGAGACAAGCCAATCAAGTCATCGCTCAGCTGGAAAAGGTGCATCAAGCTAATCAGTGGGTGGTTTTCGATGGGATTGTCAATGGTTCTGAGGATTATCTATTGGCTTTCGTCAGAGAGGGTAACATTGCTTTGATGGGGGACTTTTTCCGGGGGAGATTCATGGAGGAGATGGATGAGATTCTATTCCACGAAGGGTATGTGGCGGTTTTTGGCGAAGAGAACTATGAAGCCCACCGGGAAATCTATCAAGGGATACAAAGGAAAATATTCGATCCAGCCAACCCGCCCGCCAACCCGCTTAAAGATCTATTACGGAATTACGTTAATGGCAGGAATGAACTCACCGTCGTAGAGACTACCCTGCAGAGGGGAGGGTTAGACGTGGGTGCCTACCGGGCTTCTGC
>CAYJQR010000129.1:0-3570 GCA_964372345.1 uncultured Planctomycetia bacterium
CTGAATTTTAACCCCTCGAGTTGTTTAGCTCTTAAATATTTCCACAACAACCTCTCTACATCAGTCGAGTTCTTTCTGAGAATTTTAGCTGTTTTTATAAAAACTTGAGACCTTTTCATTCCCCTCCCCCTGACCCCCTCCCACAAGGGGAGGGGGGGATAACTTACCCACTCATTTTGAGAAGAGCCACTTTTTCTTTGGCTCGACCTTTTTTCATTGCTCTTTATTATGATATTCCCGTTTGTCCTGAGCTAGTGAAAATCGTCCTTTTGTATACTTCCATATCGCAGTATAATTACATTCTTCTTTTCCAGTCATATCCAGAGAAATAAATTGAAACCAAATCTCTAGGACGTCCTCACCACTTCTTAACGCCAGAATATGATAATTCGGATTCATTACAAACCGAATTAGCCATGTTGTTCTTTCTCCGGGTTGTAGTGTAAACTTTAATTCTTGTTGAGGAAATGCCTCTTTAGGGATAAGCCCCCTCTTGTCCGATTTAATTGACCAGTCTTTTATGTGTACAAAAGCTGTTTCTCTACCCAAATTTTGTGATTGTATTTGAAGATCCCAAAATGTACTGGTGCTATCTTTAGGGTCTCTTTCCCCTTCTGACAAGAAGTTCGTAGGTGTAATCTCAATCCACGTTAAATGATTTTCGACTGCTCTGGATCTACTTTTGAGTATATCGGGAATTACAATCATCGCTCCAGAGACAGTCACAATTGCTATTACAGATGTTGCAATGGCCGATATCCAATCCGGTGACAAATGGTTCTTTCTCATTTCAAGTGGGTAAGTTCCCATCCCTCGATGGGAGGGGTTAGGGGAGGGTGAACTCCGTAGTTCATCTCTTCACCCCCACCCTGACCCTCCCCTCCACCAGAGGCGCCCGCCTGCCAGCTGTCGGGCAGGGACTGGCGCATCAAGGGGGAGGGAATTAAAGTGGACCCACGTGGCAAGCCACGGGGAAATATTCATTTTTTTTGAGAATTTCTCATGTTCTTACACCATTACACCGTTATGATCTCGACTTTCGCATCATCAGGAACCAGATTCAGTCTTTTTCCTTCTTCAAAGAGCGTTTCGATTGCCGCCCGTCCTCTCTCTCCCAAATCCTGGGCGTATTCGTTGACATACATCCCGACAAAACGATCGGTGAGATCTTTCTTTAATCCGCGACCAAACCGCATGGCGTACTCAATGGCTTCCTCACGATTCTGTAACGCTAACGTCAGACTCCTTCCCAATAATATCGCTATCAATTTTTGTGTCGCTAACGGCAGGCGTTTACTGACTACGTTGACTCCCAACGGGAGCGGCAATTTTGTTTTGTCATACCACCACTGACCAAAATCAACGATTTTCTCTAGTCCCTGTTGAGCGTAGGTCAGCTGACCTTCATGGATGAGGACTCCGGCGTCTACTTCTCCGGAAAGAATCAGTCCCATAATCTGATCAAAGGGAGCAAAAACAACCTGCTCAGGTTGTAAACAAAGCATCAGAACTAACTGGGCGGTCGTTTTGGGACCTGGAGAAGCAATCTTCGCAGAGCGGAGTCGTTCCAAGGAGAGCGGTTTCTTAGCGACGAGAATCGGACCGTATTTTTCCCCGACGCTGGCGCCGTAGGGGAGAAGAGCGTATCGGTCACTGACAAGAGCGTAGGTATGCACCGAGATAGCGGTAATATCCATTTCATCCCGCAGAGCTCTCTGATTGAGTGTCTCGATGTCCTGCAAGACATGCTGGAAGGAAAATCCTTCGGTGTTAATCTTGCCGGAGGTCATTGCGTAAAACAAAAACGCGTCATCCGGATCCGGGCTATGCCCAAGAGTGAGGGTTCGATTTTGTGTAATAGTAGATGGAAGCATGGATTTGTCGCTGTCATTGGCTAACTCATTCATTGTTTCACGAATTTTATAGCTCGAATCCGTCCTCATCGGCCTTCTTCCCACCGACTCGATCAATTGTACAAGAGCTTTCTCTCCTAATCCATCGGGAACATTCGCGCCGGCCATGTGGACGATTCTTTCCTCTAATAAGGTCCCTCCCAGGTCATCCACCCCAAAATACAGAAGCACCTGCGCCATTTTGTCCCCTAAATAAGTCCAGAGTCCTTTGATATGATCGAAATTATCCAGCATCAATCGCGAAACCGCGAAAATCTTGACGTCCTCGTAGCCGGTAGTGGGCGGCAGATGCGCCATGTCGGTATGCTCCGGATGAAACGCCAACGGGACAAAAGCATTGAAACCACCTGTCTGATCTTGAAGTTCGCGCAACGCGACTAAATGCTCGATGATTTCTTCTTTTGTCTCGATATGACCGTAGAGCATCGTCGCGTTGGTTCGGATTCCCAATTGATGGGCGGTCCGCATCACCTCCAGCCATTCGTCTCCTGTCATTTTGGTGGGACATAATAATTTGCGGACTCTTTCGCTGAAAATCTCCGCCCCGCCCCCCGGCATCGTGTCTAGTCCGGCTTGCTGGAGCTGTTTTAAAACCTCCTCCACCGTCATCCGGTTTAACTTGGCGAAGAAATCAATCTCAACGGCGGTGAACGCTTTGACATGGAGATCGGGATCTACTTCTTTAATCTGGCGAATCAGTCCTTTAAAATAGTCCAGCTTCAGCTTGGGGTGTAATCCGCCGACGATGTGAACTTCGCTCAATCCGTGCGGAATCACCTGGCGGACTTTATTGACAATCTCATCAATACTGTACGTCCACCCTCCTTCCTCACCGGGGCGGCGGGCGAAAGCGCAGAACTCACAGGTCAACACACAGACGTTGGTCGGGTTGATGTTGAGGTTGGTGCTGTAATAAACCGCGTCACCCTGTTTCCTGCGGCAGACTTCATCGGCCATCTGCCCTAATAGAAGGATATCATTACTTTCTACTAATTGGAGTCCTTCTTCGGTTGTTAGGCGCTCTCCACGGTGAACTTTTTCAGCGATATCTTGCATATCCTTAGTTTTCTCTTATGTCATCCTTCCACTCATTTAAAAAGCGAGATTCTTCGACTCGTCCCGCCACTCGCCTCTCGGCGCTCGCCTCTCGGCGAAGCCGAGGGCCTTCGGTGGCGAGACTTCGCTCAGAATGACACTGGTGACTGCTTTTGTTCCCCGGTACTTTTGTCCATGCCGTCACTTCCAGCCGATGCCCATCCGGATCGAAGAAGTAAAAGGATTTTGACCCTTCCTCGGGACGAACTGTGGGGCCTTTCTCTGTTTTAACCTGCCCCTTTTGCAACTGCTGAACCATCTGATCAAACTGACTATCGGATATCCGAAAGGAGATATGGTTTACCCCGCCGATGGTCTTCTTGGCGCCTGAGGACAATTTTTGCGGCTTCTCTGGCTGGACTAACGCCAGCATATTCTTTCCGCACCAGAGATAGATATGCTTGGGATGCAGCTCAAAAGCGTAAGTCAGCCCCAAGACTTCCATAAAAAACCGCTTTGAACGCTCGATGTCGCTGACATTGATGGCGACGTGGTCAAACCCCTTGATCTCAACCATGGCCGATATTTTATCACAGGAAAAACCGTTTCTGCTATACTAATA
>CAYJQR010000130.1:0-3439 GCA_964372345.1 uncultured Planctomycetia bacterium
GCTGAGGGAGAATGGAAATTTTTTCCTTGACTTTGATTTACATAGATGACCCCCAATCGTCCATAATATTCCTTTACAAGGGAGGGGGTGTTGCATATAATACGTATCCACGACGCGGGGTGGAGCAGCCTGGTAGCTCGTTGGGCTCAATATGGACACTAAGCTCAAATCAGACATAGCAGAATCCGCGGTTGTAACGGAGCTTCTCAGAGAAGGCTTCAAGGTAAGAGAACGTTACAAAGAAAGTGATTTTGATTTTGCGATTCTGTATATTGACGAGCTCAAGATATTCTATGTAATGCCGGCCGACGTTTTTTCCACTTACAAAAGTGGAATTAGTCTTGTCGAGAATGAAACAAGACAACGAAAGCCAAAATCCGCAGAGTATCGAGAGCGTTGGGACTTATTGTCCGAGTGGGCTACTCAGCCGGCAACGGTTGAGCGAAACCTGTCAAATTCGGTGAAGCCTGAGATGGTAATACCGAGCCAAGTCCTGAGTGATCCGCTTCAAGCGGTGAGTCGAGGGGAAGGTGTAGAGACTAGACGGCAGGCACCCATAGCAGAATTGCTAGGGGTGAAGGTATAGTCCAGACTACAAATCCGCCAAGTAATGTGGTGGAGCAGCGAAAGCTGTAGTAGCAAGCATAACCCAAAGGTCGCTGGTTCAAATCCAGCCCCCGCTACCAATTAAAGAAAATGGGATTATAAGAATTTTTGTAATCCCATTTTCTTTTTGAGAGAAGCCATGCGCTTCTTCAGTACTTTACAGAGTTGACAACCTTCCTCTAGCCGCCCTACAATGGATTCCACTGTGAATCCTGCTGTAACCGTCCAATTAACTCCGGAACCGGTCGTCACTCTTGAGAATGCCTTTAGCCAACCGTACAACAACGCGGTGGCGACGGCGCGGACCTGTTATTCCTCGAAAGTCATTCATCCACAAGACGTGGATAAAGATGAGCAGACGCGGGCGCGGCGGGACGCGATTGCCACTAGCATCTATCAAGCCGGACACCATACGACAATCCAACATGCCACGTTCCAGTTTGTTTTAGAAAAGGTCTCGCGGCAGTTTATCTGGTCGTTCCTGCATAGTCATCCCTATTATAATTCAGAGCAAGTGAGCCAGCGGTATGTGGAGGTGAAGCCGGAAAATTTTGTGACACCGCCGTTCTCCGAACCGGCCAGAGAAGTTTACCTTTCTGCTATTCACTTGCAGATGGAGGCGTATCACCGGCTGATGGAGTTATTGCGTCCGGCGATGAGACAAGAATACGCTAAACTCTTTGCCAGCCGCGATCAGAATCTCCCTAAGTGGCAAGGTGCAATTAAGAAAAAGATTCAGGAGGTTGCTCGATATGTTTTGCCAGTGGCGACGCAGGCACATCTCTACCATACGATCAGCGGCATCACGCTTCACCGGTATCATCGGCTCTGTCAACAGTTTGACACGCCGCTCGAGAGCCGAATCGTCGTTGAGAAAATGATCGAAGTTGTGAATCACTGGGACCCAGAGTTTTTTAAAAATATCGAAGAAGAAATTCCGCTTGAGCAGACTTTAGAATATCAGGTTTTCCAGAACTTAAATGGCGCCGGGGAACGGCTCGGTTCTAAAGAATTTATTGATGAATTTGACCGCAGCTTAGAGGGGAAAGTTTCAAAACTAGTGGATTACAAGGTCCATGGCGAAAAAAGCATGGCGCAGGCGGTTCGCACGGTGTTGGGGCTTCGCCAAAACGAAATGTCGGATGAAGCGGCGATTGACCAGGTGATGAATCCAGCTAAAAATCCTTACTTTGGCGAGGCGCTGAACCTGACGACGATGTCAAAGCTGACCCGGACGATGTTTCATCCTCATTTTACCTTCCGTAAGAAAATCAGCCACACCGCCGATTCGCAGGACCAGCGGCACCGGACGACACCGGCGTCGCGGCCGGTTCTTTTCCGGCAATTTATACCTGACCGACCTGATTATATTATCCCATCCTTAATTCAAGCCAGCCCCGAGGCGAAAGAGTATTTTGAACGAGTATTAAAGGAAGTCTGGAAAGCGATCACCCAGCTTTTAGAAATGGGAGTTTCACAGGAGTTCGCTTTGTATTTATTGCCGAACGCGTTCCCGATTCGATTTGAAGAATCGGGCGACCTCTTGGGGCTTCATCACAAATGGACCAAGCGTCTCTGCTATACTGCCCAGGAAGAGATTTGGCGAACCTGCTTAGAGGAAGTGATGCAAGTCCAAAAAATAGCCCCGCTGTTAGCCCACTACATTTTGCCCCCCTGCGGTATGCGCCTTGGCGCTGGTATCCGTCCCATCTGCCCCGAAGGGGACCGCTTCTGCGGGCTTCCGGTGTGGAAGCATCCATTGGAGAAATTCTCTCGAGTATTATAAGGGTAAATTTAGGTCGCCTACGGCGATAACTTTTTATCATTCCAAAATTCCTGTTGAGCTTATACCCTCATGTCCCGAAAGTCTACCGCGACCTGGGACAGCCGGTGTTATCCCCGGTGATATGGGGCGGGATTCTTATTTATTATTGGGGACAGAGAAGGCAATCGAAGAGACCTTTGGTACCACCTGTCACGGAGCGGGACGGGTGATGTCCCGTCAGCCGGCATCGCCTGCCGCGTCGCTCGGATGAGGCCGATCGGGGTGATTAAAGGTTAGCCGATTAGTTTGCCGTCCCAGAGTTGTTCCATGAAGTATTGCCAGGGCATGACGGTAATCGTTCCTATCTTTCGTGGGCGGGGATCCAGCGAAACAACAATCGTATGCTTAGGCGAGTACTCTTGAAGAAAAGAGACGAGTCCTTTTAGATGACCTCCAGTGACTTGATCGGTTCCTTTAATTTCAACGGCGACCTCGTGATTGCCGAGGATAAAATCCACTTCCAATCCAGAAGCCGTATGCCAATAGGCGAGGGGGTAATGAAGCCCGGAATAGTGGCGATGAGCAGCAATCTCTTGGTAGATAAAATGCTCGAAAGCCCTTCCAAATGATTCACTGCGCGGTTGAATTCGTCCACGCTTTAGCAAGAAATTCACAATTCCCACATCAAAGAAATAAAAACGGGGAGACAAAATCACGCGGCGCTTAGGACGCTTTCGATAAGCAGGGATAAATCGGCTAACCAGGGTATCCTCTAAGATTTGAAAATACTCTTTCGCGGTTGGGGCGCTGATCCCGCATTCAGCAGCGATATTCTGATA
Source organism: uncultured Planctomycetia bacterium (assembly GCA_964372345.1). Classification (GTDB taxonomy): domain Bacteria; phylum Omnitrophota; class Gorgyraeia; order JACOVV01; family JACOVV01; genus JACOVV01. The sequence goes on from CAYJQR010000130.1 coordinate 3,211, forward strand.
ATTGACAATACTTCCATTGCTGAACGCCGCCGCTTCGAGAAAACGGCTGAAGGCCGGCAGGTTTCGCGTGAGCGCTTCCGCTGCGACTTCTTCTTTGAGGTAATCTCCCACATAAGATTCAATCAGTCGTTGTGGAGTTTCGGAGAGATAATGACGAGGGAGCATCCCATGATTCAAAGCTCGAACCAGTTCAAAGTTAGGAATCTCTCGTGAAACGAAGGGATATAAT
>CAYJQR010000131.1:0-3250 GCA_964372345.1 uncultured Planctomycetia bacterium
GAGGGGACAGATCACTTGCTATTCAAAGGGGCCATCTTGACGTGCTACGAACAGTCCATGTATATTCAATCTGTGATCCAGACACTGCAAATGAACAAGAGATAATCTAAGGTCTCTGCGATAGTAAAACAAGGAGCATGTTCCACTATAGGGCTATTCGGATAGGAGTTTACCTGGAAGTCTATAAGTTTCTACAATAAATCCTCCCATTTTACTTTACTCCTACTGTTTCTCATAACAGGAGAAGCCGCTACCTCTCCATTCGCAAAACCGTCATTTGCATCTTTGACGACTCCTTTCAGTTGTTCAAGCATCTCCGTTCTCCCATCCTCTCCACCAGACTTTATATTACCCAACGTCGTGGGTTTGAGATCAAGGTATTCGGGAGGAAGATAATAGTAGAAGCGATCGTACCAGCGGGTAAGCTCATCGAAAGCTTCTGTCTTATCTATTATCGTCTTTGCGCCATAGGGTGGAGTAATAGAAATGTGAGGCGCATCAAGGAGACTTTTTAGCTCTCTGGTGACTGATGCTAGTACTCGAAGTGCTTCATCACCATGTAGAGGTTCTAATATCGCTATTAACGTCTCTGAACGCAGATCTCCTTCTGCTTTTCTAGACACAAAACGTCTTCTCTCCATCGCAGTCACAATTCCATCGCTGTCCACTTGGATTACATAAGCTCCTGACTGACCGTCCATTTCTATTTTTGCTGAACCATCCTGATTGACAGTGACCCAGAAAAAACGCTGTCCATCTCTTGCCTCAAAACTCATAATATTTGCACGTGCCCAACTAATTCCACAGCACATCAGTATTGCGATCAAGGTACCCATTAACTGTTTCATTTTAGCTCAACCTTTCTTCCCCTCTTTAAAAAGTTAACCGGATTCCCCTTTTTTTGTGGAAACCCGGTCTTCTATTGTTAGGATAAGTATACCCTGTACCCCCCCCCCCCGATGTCAAGGGCGCGTAGAAAATTTTTTAACTCTTTAATGCACAGATTGTTACAGTATAAACCACGATGAAATAAAACAAAATGACACCAATTGGGTTGTCAAAATAGACAATCCTATGCTATGATAAAAACCCGTGACCGAGAAGCAGATTGATCGTCTCATCCACCTCTGGCAGAAACGTCTCCATCTTGAGGATTTTGAGATCCATTGGAATGTGTTTCCCGCTAAATCAGTTCCGGAATTAGAGGATGGTTCTCCCGCCTGCGTTCATGTGGCGCAGAGCGATAAAAAGATCTTCATCAGTTTCGCGAAAGAACAGCAGGGACTCATCGATGAAGAACTTATCGTTCACGAACTTTCCCACGCGTTTTTGACCCGCCTTGATGAGTTTACGACACATGTGATTGACACCTATGTTACCGATCCTAAGGCGCGGTCTCTCATCATCCTGCAGAAAGACGACATCGGCAACGAGGTCGTTGATTGGCTGGTGCGGATTTTCTTGAAGAACGCTTCTTCGGCGCCGCCAAAGAGGTCGAAACAGAGGAGAAAAACACGGGCCCGTCCGTGATGGAACAAGAAACCGAAAAAGCCCTTCTTGCTCAATGGCAGGAGGGGGATGAAGAGAGTTTTTCTCAAATTGTCAAAACCTGCCTTCCCAAGGTCGTCCAGCTCGCCTATCGCTATCTTAAAGACCGTTCACTGGCTGAGGATGTCGCGCAGGAAATTTTCCTAAAACTTTATCAAAATCCAGCCGCTTGGCGGCCGACGGCCCGATTCTCCAGCTGGCTTTACCGGGTCACCTTCAACGCCTGTACCGACCAATGGAGAAGAAGGAAAAGATCCCCCAAAGAAGAGCCGATCAGTGATCAGCTCCCCTCCCGAAGAAGCGATCCCTCCCAAACAGCAGAACAAGCTGAGGTAGCCGAATTGGTTCATATCGCGATCGAGGTGCTTCCAGAAGACCAAAAGAGAGCCATCCTACTCTACCAGGAAGAGCTTCGATATGAGCAGATTGCAGAGATCCTAGGCTGTTCGGTAAAGGCGGTTGAGAGACGTCTTTACCGGGCACGGAAGCAGTTAGCCCGAATACTGCGGCACAAGGGTTTTGGCTAGGGCTCGCAAGTGAAAACACATAACACTAATAAAATAAGTATGTTATATGTTACACTTTCTGTCTGAATGACAGAAAGTGAGTGTCTTTCAACGGACTCCAGGGCATTTTTTGTTGTTTTTATCTGACATTATGATATACTTATTTAAACTATATATAATAGTATCTCGATAGAAACTAAATAGGACAAATGAACAATGAATAAGAAGTCATTTAAAAAGACGATTAAGTTAGTGACATGGGTGGTTTTGCTCTTTTTTTCTTCAGAGCAGGTAGTGCCCATGGATTTAACCGGTAATAGGAGAAATCAGTCAATGTTAAGTCCTCCATATCATCTGGCTCAGGATATTTCCAGAGGAGGCATACAACCTCCTAGCCAGATAAAACCGTTCAGGAAATTGAGAAATTTGGATTGGGGGCAATATATTACTTTGGCGAAACAAGCATCCGATACTGGGATTAGCGATGAAGAATTATCCGCATGGATGGCAGGAGATCAAACGAGTCTAAGGAGTCGTCAATAAATAACATTTACAAATTCGGTTTGGTATGATACAGTTCAGGCATGCAGTCACTCCAAGCCCTGAGGCAGAAGTTTGCTCGAATTTGGCGACTATAATACTTCCCTGAATTCAGACCACTGGTTAAGGTGTAAAACCGGGGTATAATGAACCCCTCAGCCAGGAGGTTAGGATGAAGAAGCGAATTCAGTATCCGAAAGAATTCAAGGCGCGTGTGGCGTTGGAGGCGCTCAAGGAAGTTAAAACGATTGCAGAACTGAGCTCTGAACATGAAGTCCACAGTGCCATGATCAGTAAATGGAAAAAACAACTGCATGACAATATCGCGGACATTTTTATTCGTAAAAACGATCAGGACCCGGATGCCAAGCAACAGATAGAGAATTTGTATAAAGAGATCGGGCGCATCCAGGTGGAGAACTCCTGGCTAAAAAAAAGCTCGGACTATAAGTCTCGAGCTAAAGGTCTTGTTCATTGACAAGGGGGATCTGAAGCTGAGCATCCGCCAGCAATGTGCATTGTTGGGGTTCGACCGGTCGAACTTATATTATCGGCATCGGGAGAAGAATCTCGAGGCAGAACACCGGCTTCGGAAGGCCATCGACAGGCAGTTTATGGATGATCCGTGCGGCGTCATTAAAATGATGCACTATTTA
>CAYJQR010000132.1:0-3094 GCA_964372345.1 uncultured Planctomycetia bacterium
CTCGTCTTCAGCAATCAACAATTTAATTTTCTGGGTCATCTTTATGTTTTATTGCTGTCGTGCCGTTTTGACTAACCCGTGAGCAAGAGCCGTTTCGCGAATCAATTGGTCTAATTCTCTGATATCTTCCCGATTGTTAGGGATACCGTGCCACCATTGATCGGAGAGCTGCTTGAGCCGAGCTTCCTTGTTTGGATCGGGGCACGGGAAATAATAAATCAGCTCTTTGGGCCTGTGAGGATCCGCGAGTATCGCTTCCGCTGTCTCTACGATGGTGACTCTGGGTACCCGCGCGTTCAACAAAACAATGTCCGATTCCAAAAGCCCCAGCGCGGTAACGGCCTGATCTTTATCCCCCACCATGAAAACAGAGTAGAGCCCGCCGCAGGCATTAAGCTTCCTTAAATGAAAATAAACAGGCATCATTAAATCAGGGATAGGATCTACCATCAGAATTTTTGCCATAGGCGTTCCGGCTTGCGCCGTGGAGTATTCAAGCCCATAAGTAATCATGTCGCTTTCTATTTTGTCTTCCGTATCGAGAATTTCTTGTATCTTTGAAACCAAATCCCCGATGGACACCGGCTTGGTGAATAAAGCCGCGCACCCAACCTGTTTGGCTTCTTCCGCGTACTCCACATGCCCCGTTAAAACAACGACATGCAGCAACGGGCGGTCTTTCTTTAACGTTTTCAAAACCTCGATCCCGCTGATTCCCGTCATCTGCATATCGAGAACCATGAGATCAAACGCCTTCTTTTTAACAAGCTCCAGCGCTTCCTCTCCTGAAGAAGCGGTGACCACTCCAAACCCCCGATCAGAAAAAACCTTCTGCAAAATATCGCTCACTGCCTCCTCATCATCCACCACTAAGAGTTTATACTCCATTAGTTGCCTCCTTTAATAACCAGCGCCAAACACTCGTGTCCAAAATAGCCTATGATTATCGTCGATAAATGAATTTTGAGATTCGAAATCGCTTTTCGCGTTTTGATTGTAGGGGCTTGATTTATCAAGCCCGTTGTCTCGACGGGTTCGATAAATCGAACCCCTACACTGATACTGTTATAAAGCGTAATTTGGACAGCTATGAGCGCCAAAGAAGAATAACAATCTTCTATATACCCAATTTCCTTTGAACGCTTTCTTTATGAATCTTTTGTCCATGTCGCTTTCCTGACGGCTAACAAAAGAGACTCGGCTGCTTCAATCGCTTCTCTGGCATGCTTCTCCATAGGAAGCCCTTCAGGCAATGTTCCTACCAAAGCATCAGCATATCGCGTGGGTAGGTAAAACTGATCTAGACGGCGACAAGGAGCTTCGAAATGTTGAAAACCTCTATGATTGGCAGCCACCAACCGGAGTAATTCGATAAGAGAGTGAGTCTTTGGTGGCTTCTTACGGCGGGATACTAAGAACGCCTTTAAACTGTTCTCAGCGCATTGCTGGCTATGAAAGCAAACTTTATTGTAGATTTCTTCTTTGAGTAATATTTTTGCCGATTTCAGATCCTCTTCCGCAAAACGAAACCAATTGGCAACCCTTTCGTTCATGGATAAAGAACCTTGCCCTTGGATAACACTTCATTTGTCAAAAACGAATTTTCATCCGAGCTTAACTTTTTGTATTCCTCAGGAGTATACACTAGAAAATGAGCCGCTATCTTGTTTTTACACAATTCAGCGATCTCAAGAATCCGCTCCACTCTTTGTTTCTTTGTTTTTTTAATCACCACAAGGTCAATATCGCTCCACGCGTGAACCCTGCCAGCGGCTAAGGAACCAAAAAGTATGACCCTTTCAGGATGGTAGCGTTTTTTAAGAATTTCTATCATCCGCTTTAATTCAGCCCATAGTATTTGTTGCCGCTGTGCCATCTTTTAACCTCTTGAGTTAAAGTATATCAGGAGGTTTACCTTATAGCAAGAACCAACTCAATCCTTATATATTAAGCCCCCGATTGCATCCCTTGCCCCAGGAAACTCCAAGAAGAAACTGGTTCCTTTGCCGACTTCACTCTGGACGTCAATGGTTCCGCGATTCCGCTCCACCATCTTTTTGACGATGTAGAGACCATAACCGCTCCCTTTGCTCTTGGTGGTGAAGAACGGCTCAAAGATTCGGGAAAGGATCGTCTCAGGAATGCCGGAACCAGTATCGTGGACTTCGATCCGCGCTTTGCTATCCTGGATACTCTTACCGATGACACGGATTTCTCCTTTATCTTTTCCTCCGGAGGCGCCCGCCTGCCAGCCTGCGGGCAGGGATCCGCCTTTGGCGGAGATCGCTTCCCCGGCATTCTTGACCAGATTGAATAGAATTTCTTCTAGCTGCTTTTTATCCATGACAACTTTCAAACCATCCTCTATCTCTTTGAAAACTTGGATCTGGTGCATGTTTAACTCATGCCCCACCACCGACAGAACACTCTCTACCGATTTTGCTACTTCCACCACTTCTTCTTTCGGCTCCCGTTCTGGTTTCGCGAAGGTCGCCAGGTTCGTCACCGTCTGCGCCGCTCTGAGGCACTGCTTCTCGATCTCTTCCAGTTTCTCTCGCAAAACTTTCTGTTTTTCTTCTTCGCTTTTCCCTTCCATCACCGTTCCATCCAGCATCATCTTTAGATAATCCGCGGAAATACGAATGATGTTGAGAGGATTATTCACTTCATGATGAATCGCCGACGTCAATGTCCCAATCATCGCCAGTTTTTGCTGGTGCTCGGCTTCCGCGAACAACACCGCGTTGTTAATCGCGATAGCTCCTTGGTTAATCAAGGTGCCTAAAAGCTCTTTGTCCTCTTCGGTGTATTCTTCGTCCGACTTTTTCTTCCCCAAACTGATAAACCCCACCAGCTCTTTTCTGAAAATCAACGGGATGCAGAGTTCCATCTTGAGAGCATCAAAGATTTTTTTGACTTCTCCGTTGGGAATCTCTTTTTGGACTTGCTCTCTTGTCAACAACGTTTGGCTTCGTATGCAGAGTCCAATGAACGGATGATCCATCTCTAACATCACTTGAGCCGGCTGCGCAAACCCTGTAGAAGTGCTCACCCGATATCCACTTAACGCCTGCTCATGCAGTACCACCGCGCA
>CAYJQR010000133.1:0-3069 GCA_964372345.1 uncultured Planctomycetia bacterium
AGGGACAGTCCCCCCACAGAAGCGACGCATAGAAGAATATGGGGGACAGTCCCTAAAATAGGATTACATGAGGGGTGGGTTACGAAACCGCCCCTCATTTTTTGTCCGGCCGCCTCACCGACTCGGCGGCGCTCGTAGCCTGGCGTGACTTATTCGTCACGCCACTCGCCCCTTGACAATATTATCAAAATATGATAACCTCAATTTTGGGGGAGGAGCGGCATGGTACGAACCAACGTCAAAGAAGAGGCAGCACTGCGTGGGATGACATTGACGGAAGTGGCAAAGAAAGTCGGATTCTATCTTTCGAATCTCTCCGCAATGGATTCGGGAAAGCGAACGATATCGTTAAAACGGCTTGCGAAGATCGCGGCATTTCTTCACTGTAGCGTAGGAGATTTGATCTTGAATTCAAAAGAAGAAAAAAAGATTTTCCGAGAAGTTGCGCTAAACGATCTTCTTGAACAAATTGAATCCTCCCATGAAGATGGGACCGACAAATCATGGGTCCCAAAGGTGATGATGGCTCAAAAGCGCCACTATGCTAAGGCAAGGGCAAAGCGGTGAGTCGGACTCCATACGATCCTTATACGGAGGTGATTGATGCGTTCAATCAAAAAGGGGTCCGGTATGTGGTTGTGGGTCTTTCCGGGATCAACTATTATGCAAAGGATCCTTCTGAGAGTTTTTCAACCCAAGATTATGATTTTTTTCTTGATAATACCACTCAAAATCTTAAGAAAGCGGTGAGTGTCTTGTCAGACTTGGGATTTCACATGGCAACAAAAAAGGGACACTTTAATCCTGATCAAATCGAGGAAATTGTTCAAAGACAAGGAACTTTAGTCGCCACGAATCCGCAGGGCGTCCAAATAGAACTACTCCTCCGCATCTCCGGCTACGCCTTTGGAGAACTCAGTCGAGACGCCGCGATTTTTACCGTAGAGGGGGTCCCCATCCGCGTAGGGAAACTCCGCAAACTTCTGAACTCAAAAAAGATTGCAGGCCGCGAGAAAGACCGGCTGTTTCTGAAAAGGTACCTTGCCCTCCTCAGAGAGAAAAAGTAAAATTTTGTTCCCCCTTGGAACAGGTGGATTCAGGTTGCTAACGCAATAGGTATATTTGATACCTTGACAAATCACCCCCTACATGGTATACTTTGTTACAAGTAGGAACATTGAATTTTTTTTCGCTGTAACTTAAATGGTTTTATAAAGTTATGACTAGATCATAACAAACTCCGCCGGAAACAACGGCGGACCCACTCCGCCAAAGATCGTTGGCGGATAGTCGGGCCTGTTCGCTGAAACGGCGGGCAGGCAAAGCCATGGGCCTTAAAAGGTTGCTGAAGTTAAAACCAAACTGTTTTGTCATGCCCTGGCAAAACAGTTTTTTGTTTTAAGGGGTTTGAAATGAAAAGAATCGATTCGCTTTCGGATGCAAAAATTATTCTTTCCCTCCTTATGGTTATTTTCTTAACCTCTGTAGCCTCACCCGCTTTTGCAATTTATCCAAAAAACGCATTTCAAGTTCCACAGGGCGCAGACATCGACTCCACAGAAGCTCAGGTGACAGAATATATTCCTGGGGAAGTCGTTGTCCAATTTACAGAATCAGCAGGATCGACGATTGATAGAAAACTTTTTCCGGAAACCTTACAAATCCAACCGATGACAACAGGGCTTTCTTCTATTGATAGACTCAATGCCAAATATAAAGCGAAAAAAATAGAGCCTGTCTTTAAGGCTCTCAAGGCAAAACAACTTAGATCAGGGAAATCCTACTCCCAACTCCTTGAAGAAACCAAAATTCGATTTCAAAGATCGAAAAAGGCCCACGAAGATTCGAAAGTCATCGGTCTCCTCGATTTCTATAAGATCGAGTTTGAAGATAAGACCACAAGTGTTTTGAACATCTGCAGAGACTACAAAAATGATCCAAATATAAAATCCTGTGAACCTAATTATATTGCTCACGTTCAAATGATTCCTGATGACGATTATTATTCTCGTACTGGATCTTGGGGGCAAGCGTATCAAGACATGTGGGGACTCCATCAAATCAATATGGACGAGGCTTGGGATGTGGCGGGGGGAGGGGGAGTCATGGTTGCTGTTGTCGATACCGGCATCGACTATAATCATGTAGACATCGCATCCAATGTGTGGACAAATCCAGGGGAAATTTCAGCCAACGGGGTTGATGACGATCGCAATGGTTATGTAGACGATACCCGCGGCTTTGATTTTGTCAACAATGACAATAATCCCAGTGATGGACATGGTCACGGGACACATGTCTCAGGGACGATCGCCGCAATCGGGAATAACGGGATCGGCATTATCGGCGTTTCTCCACAAGTCAAGATGATGGCGCTTAAGGGGTTGAGTGATTCGGGGAGTGGTACAGTGAGCCAGTTGGCTTCTGCCATCTCTTATGCAACGCATCAGGGGGCGGATGTCGTCAATATGAGTTGGGGTGGATTTGGATCTTCGCGAGTCATTACCGACGTCTTGAACGAGGCTTATGCGGCAGGAGTCATCCTTGTGGCAGCCGCAGGGAATTCAAACAGTCTTGTGGATCTCTTTTTCCCTGCCAACCACCCTCATGTCATCTGTGTCGCTGCTTGGAGTTATGATAACACAAGGGCTTCTTTCTCGAACTTTGGAAGTCAGGTCGATGTGACAGCGCCGGGTGTTGAAATTCTTTCTCTGAGGGCATCGGGGACAGACATGTATAGAGATGGAAAGCATTTTGTTCCTGTGGGTGATCCGCTTGCCCGCTATTATCGAGCGAATGGGACCAGTATGGCTGCCCCGCATGTCTCTGGAGTTGCCGCTCTCCTTCTCGCTCTCTATCCTACTCTTTCACCCGATTTGGTTGAGCTCATTATCAATTCAAGTGCCCAGGATGTGCTTGCATCGGGAAGAGATATTTATTCTGGAAGTGGATTAATCAACGCAAGAAACGCCATTCTTACAGCTCAAGATTGGATAGGAAATCCTCGTCCGGACCTTTTAGTGACTAACACTGTGGCACGAATACTGAATAGCCAAGAAGGCCAAGTCG
>CAYJQR010000134.1:0-2966 GCA_964372345.1 uncultured Planctomycetia bacterium
GCCTGTTTCTTGGTCATCTCCATCAGTTCCGGGCCCATCACCCCGTCGGGGAAACCGGGATAATTCTCAACCATCGTCGTGAGAGAAAGCTGCCCTCCAACGAGTGGACCTTCAAAAAGAAGGGGGGAAAGATTCGCCCGGGAGGCGTAAATGGCGGCGGTTAAGCCCGCAGAGCCGGATCCGATAATGATGACGCGACGGGTAGCCACAAGGAACTCCTCTGTCTATTGGGTCAGTTCGTACCAAGCCATCTGGATCGCTTCGAGGAGCCCTTCGTTCGAACGCTTGGGATCGTCGTCGAAATCGTCGAGCTCCGTGATCCACTTGTGGAGATCCGTAAAACGGATCATCAAAGGATCGATGTCCGGATACTTCTCAAAGAGTTTTTCGGCAATCGCCTCTGCTTCTTCCCATGTGAATCCCATGGCGGTTTTTTCCCTCGGTGAATGGGTTGAACTGGTTGAATTAGGATTATCCTACTATATTATGGAAGGAATTTCAAGGAAAGGAAAAAACGGAGAATGAGAGAATGGGTTATGAGTCATGGGTACCCATTCTCCCACACACTCATTCTCCCATTCTCTATTTTTAAAACGCGTACAAGAACTGAAGGGTAACGAGGTCCTGCGAGTCGTCGGCGGTTCCTTTGTCCTGGAAAAGGTTCCGGTCCGACTTGTCGTGGCGGTACTCGAGACGGCCGACCAGACCTGCGTAGAGCTGGTAATCGGTTGTGAGGGTGAACTCCCATAATTCTTGAGGGGTTGCTGTGGTAGGTCCGCCATTTGCACCAGGCCCAACGGTCCTCACCCCATCTTTGTCGTTGAAGAATTCAACACGGCCGGAAAGCCCCCATTTTTCAGTCAGCATATAGCGGAGATACCCGGCGATGCCATACCACTCCGCATTGGCGCCGGGGGTGATCGCATTTTCCTCGAAAGTGTAATCCACATTCACCATCGCCGTCAGATTCTCCATGGGTTTCACCGTCAAGACGCTGCTCACCAATGATCTTTGATTCCCCTGATCGCTCGCCTGCTCGGCGCCGTGATAAAACGATGTAAACCAGCTGAGCCAATCGTACGGGGTGAGCGACAGTCCTGTCTCGAGCGTTTTGGCATGGTTATTGTCGGTCAAAACATCCCAACCGTTGTTCACACCGACAATTGCAGTCAGCCAGTCGGTTGCTGCGTAGGTGGCCCGTGCACCGGTATGGGTAAAAGGAATCGAGTAATAAAACATGAAGGAGTGGGTAATGTTCCAGTTGTAGTTGGAAGGATCTTCAATCACTTCCGCCCCGGCAAGGGTTACATATTTTCCGAACCAGATATCGAGCGGCCGATCATAGACAGAAGCGCGGTAATTCACATAGGCCTGTTGCAGATCGACATTATCGGAACTGGAAGTCCCGCCTGAGGCGATGTTGTCCGCGATCTCTCCAAAGATGAGATCTGTCCGGAACCCGATCCCCTCCTCCGGATGCTTGTGGAAGATGAGTTCCGCAGTGTCGACCTGAAAGGTATTGGCAGTACTATCAAATTGATGGAAGCGGTTTAAGCGGTCATTCGGTTCGTTTGCATTGTAATTGGCAGAAGAAGAGACCATTCCGCTGATAGTGAGATCATGCAGATATTCGGGGAGTTTGTACCGTTCGGCAGGCCAAGCGGGGCCCTCGCTGACCTTTTTCTCGGTATCGTCGAGCCGGCTTTCAAGGGCGGAGAGGCGTGATTTGAGCGCCCGGATTTCTGCCCGGAGCGCTTCCCGTTCCGGATCAGTATCCTCCATCTGCTTTTTGACCGCCGCCGGCTTCTTTTCATAGGAGTCGGGGTCTTGATCGGCCAAAGCGAGGTTTAGGGACAAAAAGGAAAAAGCGACGAGATAGGTAATGACTTTTTGAAAGCGGTTCATGAGAGTCCCTCCCTGTTTTAAGCCATTTTCGGAGGGTCATGTTTCAAAAAGATTAACGGAGTGTTAAATCGGGGTAAAAAATGCGCTACTTTTCTTCTTTGTGCGGCTCTTTCCTTAAAGGAAGGATTCCTGCCATTTCGCTGATGACGTTCACGAGTTCTGTACCCGTTGGAACCACAATTTTTGCATTCTCTTCAAGGGCGTTTTCAACCGCTTGAAGCTTCCTTAAAACCTGGGCGTTTCCGACAAAATATTGGTTTGCCGCCTCGTTCACCAGCTTAATCGCCAGCGCCTCTCCTTCCGCCTGGAGGATCCTTGCCTGCTTGACCCCTTCCGCCTTTTTGATCTCGGCCCGCTTTTGACCGTCTGCAACCGTTTCTGTGGCAGAAGCAAAATCGATGGCGGAAATCTTTTCATTCTCCGCCTTCACCACTTTATTCATCGTTTCCTGGACATCCTTCGGCGGATCGATTTCTTTAAGTTCTGTCCTCACAATCTCAAGGCCCCAGCTTTTGGTTTCTTTATCCAAAATATTGTGCAGTTCGGAATTGATTTTGCCCCGCTCGCTATTCGCGGATTTCAAGGTGAGTGTCCCGATGATGCTCCGGAGTGTTGTCCGTGCAAGGTTCACGATCTGCCACTCGTAATTGTTCACATTATATTGGCAGTTCCTGACGTCCTCTTCATCAGCCTTGACCTTGAAATAGACCTGCGCATCAACTTTGGCGTTCAAATTGTCATTGGTGATGATTTCCTGCGGCTGCGCATCAACCATCTGCTCGGTGATGTTCACTTGGTACATCCTTTCAATCACCGGAATGATCCAGTGGAATCCCGGATTGCCAAACCGGTGATATTTTCCGAGTCGTTCCACCAATCCCCGATGGGTTGGCCGGACGATCCGGATCCCCAAGAAAAATACAACCCCCGCAATGAGCAGCACTAAAGGGAATAGATTCATCATAGGGAGACCTCCCAATTGTCCCTCGTGTTAGCCCCGCCCTTTCCTAACTACGAAGGGTTGCTCCGTACAAGAAAGGGCGGGGTTTAATTCGCACAGC
>CAYJQR010000135.1:0-2932 GCA_964372345.1 uncultured Planctomycetia bacterium
ATTCGGCAATTTCTTTTGCCAGCGGAGCGCTTCCTGAGACGAAAAAACGGAGCCGCCCGCCTAGTTTGGACTTTATCTTGCGGAAGGCGAGAAAATCGGCAATTTTGAATCTGAGGCTAGAAGCTAGAAGCTGGAAGCTGGATAAATCGTTTTTTCCAGTTTCTAGCTTCCAGCATCCAGCTTCCGTGTATTTCTGTCCTTGCCTAAACGCCCACTCCGCTATCCTACTCGTCAATCCTCTGCTCTGCTGTGCCGACTCCATCACTTTCGCGTGCAGTTTCTCAAAGAAACGGGGGACGCCGCACATGACCGTCGGCTGGATTTCCAGCATGTTTTGCGGAACCGTTTCCATGTTTTCAGCGTAGGCAATTGTGGCTCCCTGGTGAATCATCAAATAATAACCGGCTAACCGTTCAAAGACATGCGACAGGGGAAGAAACGAGAGATAAACGTCCTGATCGTTGATCGGAATAACCTGAGCGCACGCCTGGCAGTTTGAAAGAAAATTGTCGTGAGTCAACATGACCCCTTTGGGATCACCGGTGGTTCCGGAGGTATAAATCAGCGTCGCCAGGGAATCCCTGTTTAATGTAGGGGCAACCCCCCGTGGTTGCCCTACATTATTAGGGCGGGCCCTCGGCCTTGCCGAGAGGCGGGCACAGGGGCCCGCCCCTACTTGGGTTTTCCCACTCTTCATATCTCCATTCAACAATTCCTCGAATGTAAAGACTCTTAAACTCGTCCCTGCCTTCTGCGATTGTTCTTGGTTTGAGACCACAATAGCGGCGGCTTGTGAATCCTGCAAGATCGCGTTGACCTGAGCCGTTGGATGGGTGGCGTAGATGGGAACCGTGACAGCGCCGACAGAGAGAATGGCCAAATCCGCATAGGCCCATTCCGGGCGATTCTCCGAGAGAATGGCGACACGGTCTCCTTTTTGAATCCCTCTCTCCAAAAGAGCCGCGGCGATTGTTTCGACGGCGCCAGCAAATTGGTTCCAGGAAATATCAAGATAGCGTCCGTTTTGTTTGACTTTCAGCGCGGCCCGATTCCCGTATCGTTGGACGCGATTGTGGAACATTTGGACGAGGTTGGTTTCGTGTTGCATAGTAAATTATTTTTGTCATTCTGAGCGAAGTCCGCCTCGCCAGACGAAGTCTGGCGGGCGAGACAGAGTCGAAGAATCTAAATATAGATCCCTCGACTCGCGCCCCTCACTTCGTTCGGTTCGCTCACTCGGGATGACACTTCTTTTTATTCTCTCATTATTTCTTTATTTGTCGTAACTATTCAGCTCTGTCATTCTGAGCGAAGTCCACCTCGCCAGACGAAGTCTGGCGGGCGAGACGGAGTCGAAGAATCTAAATATAGATCCCTCGACTCGCGCCCCTCACTTCGTTCGGTTCGCTCACTCGGGATGACAAATGATTACAGAATATCCGGATAATCACTAATAATACCATCCACTCCCATTTTTTTAAAATACTCCACCTGTCCCGGAGTATTCACGGTCCACACGATGATTTTCTTTTTTCTTTGATGGGTTTGTTGCGCCAATTCTTCGGTACAAACCGTCCAGCGCGGGTGGATGACGTCCATTCCGATATCCACTGCCTTTTGCAACCCAACCATGGGCTGGCGATTAAAAATAAGACCGCATGTAGGGGTACGGCGCGCCGTGTCCCTACTCGTCAAAAATTTTATTTGTTCCATTGTCGGCGCGTCAAACGAAGAAATAACGCATTGATCTACGAATTGTTCCTGTACCAGAAGCGAGAGAAGATTCTTTCCAATTCCTGGATAGATCTCTTCCCCCTCTTTAATCTCAATGTTTAATTGGATTTTGCCTTTGACGAAGCGGATAATGTCTTGCAGTAGGGGCGGTTCGCGAACCGCCCCTACACCCATTGGTTTTTGATGCGTCACCACCAATTGCCCATTCCATTGATGGATATCCAGTTCAATCATATCTGCCTTCAGATCAATCGCTTTTTGAAACGCCTCCAGTGTATTTTCAGGAGCGTAGCCGCTGGCTCCGCGATGGGCGATTTTGAGCATAAACGACCCGTCATTAGTTCCTTTTTTACGCCACGTGTCCGCCTCTGGCGGAGAGGCGTACTTATATTATATCACTCCAACCCCTCCACTGAAAGATGAAATTAGGGGGTCAGGTTAGTCTTTTCTAATAAAATTTCATTTGAAGAATTTTAGCCTGAGATGTTTTTGGTACCTCTCGAAGTCAGTATCTGTGGTAAAAATCATTAAATCTTCCAAATAGGCAACTGCACAAATTAAAAAATCAGTGCTTGATCCCTGAATCCCTTTCCTTCTGCAAAAATTGCTAAATTCAGCCGCTTTTACAAAATGCTCCGCTTTCAGGGTGATCTCTTCAAATGAAGCAATTGCGTCTCTTAACCTGTTGAATTGTCCTACATCAGAGATTCCGGAAAGAATTTCCTGCCGAATCGGACCAATCATCACGACTCTACCATCTCTAATTAAATCTTTCAGCTTGCTCGCTAATTCAAGATTGGATTCCTCCCGTCTGAGGGCTGAGGACCATACACAGGTATCTACAAGAACCTTCATTCTTTTCGTGCCCTTTTGTAATCATAATTTGAGTCAAACTCAATGGTACCGAACAGTCGGAGCATCTTCAACTGTTTCTGATGAGCAATATATTCCTTGAGTGCCATTGTCACGGCTTCTCTTTTGCTCTTATGATGACCTAACCTTTTGGCATATGTAATCAAACCATCGTCTAAAGCTAAATTGGTCGCCATTATTTACCTCCTACACATAGTATAACACATCAGATTGTGTAAAACAAGAGAGAAATTCGCTCTATGTCGTTAACGTAACTCTCACCGCCTTTTTCCATTCCCCATAGAGTTTTTCTCTTGTTGCAGAATCCATCTTCGGATGATAAATC
>CAYJQR010000136.1:0-2903 GCA_964372345.1 uncultured Planctomycetia bacterium
GTATACTTGATCCTGGCCAGCCTGTCAAGGTGGTCGATTCCATTGAGCCCGACGGTGGCGCGGTTTACCCGCCGAAGTCCGCCACAAATCTTGGCGGACATAGGAGGGCGCGGGATGGGGGAGCGCGTGGAACGGCGGCTCAACTGAAACAGTACTTGAACGAACATCAGTATCCGGGTGGACCGATTCAAATGATAGCAGATGCATTTAAACAAGGATCACGAATGGTTATCCTGAGTGATCCACATGGAAATCAAACGCACTTAGAAGACACCCCCTACCCCACTTTTCTTAAGGTACTTATCGAGAGGCTCCATCGTGAGGTGGGGTTAAGAAAAGTATTTGTTGAATATCATCCGAATGCGGTTGAACAAGAACTGATCCCTATGGTCCGAGAAAACCCCGGCGTTTTAGGGCAATTCTGGGACTATGTCCGATCAAAACATCCTGATCAAAATCCTCTCGAGGTGGCGCGCTATTATCTCCCTGAGCATTTGTTGCCGGCGATTCAGGCCGCGGATGAAAAAGGTCTCGGGGTTTTCGGATTTGATCCACGCCATCACGAAAGTTTTCTGGGAGAGGTATGGCTAGAGGCGCTTCCCATTGCGGGCGGCAAGACGGAGGAGCGTTTTGTTGAAGAGATTTTACGTCATATTAATGTTTCGGACCCCGACGAAAAGGTTTTGGTTATTATGGGAACAATGCACGCCGCAAAGGCGTTTGGACGATCGGGGGAGCTTTTGGCAAGAAAACCGGGGCTTCATGCAAAGAGCGTTTTTGTCGACGTCGGATGGAGCGACCTCGGCCTTAGAAGGCGCCTCTGGCCGGGAAGGGACCTGCGTATGTTGTTGCATCGGTCGGGGGTTCCTGTTGTTGCCGTTCGTCCAACTCCGCTTTCTCCGATTGCAGAGTACCCCGCATTTAAAGATTGGGTTGTGTCTGGATGGACCGGTTTCCCGATTGAAGGAACTCCTCAACACCCTGTTTTTATCCGGGCGGGGAATTATGATATGCTCGTCTATTTTAACGACGAGACAGCAATGACAAATTATCTTAAGACCGAAGCGGCGCGGGCCGCCTCGCCTGCCAGCGAAGCTGGTGGGGCGGGCGAGCCTCGCCATGGGCGGGATGGGGGAGAGCGTTCCTTGATGACGTATGAAGAAATCAAAGCAACACTTGGTCAAGTGCTGGGCGTTCCTCTTGTGGAATTCCTCAATCCGGTACCGGGACTCATCCGTTTTGAGCCGAATGATCATGCGATTCAGATCGACCCGCTTCTCATCCACGCATCCATTCCTCGAATCCTTTTTGAAAAAATCCTTCTTCCAAAAGCGAAAGTGGAAAAGGAAGTCGCACGTCGGCTTCAAGGAGACACGCTCTTAACGACAGAAGAGAGGGGATGGACGGCTCAGATCCTGTCACTTCAACCGGTACTTGCTGAAATTGTTGCTTTGTCAGATGAGGAGAAAAGCATACTCAACGATTGGATGACCGTTCACCTCCGAGAGAGTTCTCGAGAGGATCTTATCAGTCTCAGGCGGCTTTTGTCGCTTTCCGAATGGAATGCAGTAGAGGACGTACAACGCGCTTTTGTCAGGAAATGGTTGGGTGAGGCAGAACACCCTTCACTGCCTCACAAAGTTTCAGAAGATGGAGGCCACCGATTCATGCGATATCAACGTTCTCCCCTTCAAGACCTTTCTCTTCCCGGCGCAGCGCCTCTACAGCCGATCGAGAAGGGTGTTGAAGTCGGAAGCGGCGTGTAAAATTAAACCGGTTAAACCGGGACTAAGTCCCATTGAAGGCGGGACTTAGTCCCAAAGTGCCTTAGACTTGTTCCTTGAGGCCGGACTGAATCAGTTCCGAGTAGACTTGAACAAAATTTTCGGACGACCCGAGTTCTAGAAATTCGGCCATTTCTTGTCGGTTGAGCAGACCTTGGCCGCTTGGGAGGAGATGCTCGTGTAAGCTGCTCCATGGATATGCAATAGGATCCGTTACGAGGCCAGCACGACGGGGATTTAATTCAATGTATCTGGCGCAAGCGTAGAAATATCGCTCTTTCTCAACAAGAAGACTATGGAACGGTCCTTGCCATACATGGCCCCTCCATTGGTGGCGGAATTGGAACCAACAACTGTATGCGAGATTAAGTCGATGCATGAGTCGAGATACCCCTTTGTCAGGACTCGCTGTCTCAAGGAGGAGGTGCAGATGGTTTGGCATGAGACAAAAAGCATATAACCTGAAGTCAAATTGAGACTTATATTTTTTCAAGAGCTTCAGATAATGTTCGAAATCGTCCCGATCTCGAAAAATTTGCATCTTATTGTTCCCGCGGTTGACGATGTGGTAAAGACCCGGATCGGATATATCTCTTGGCTTCCTTGGCATTTTAATCTCCTTTCTATTAGTATATGACGTAAAAATGTTAAATTTTCTTGCAAAAAAGTTAGATTTGGAACAGGTCTCGGTAGGCTTGGGGAGAGGTCTAAGCGCAATTGGGACTTAGTCCCGCCTTGTGCTTGCAGTCGAGGGCGGTGTGTAATATAATGGTGCGATATTGTGGTGAGTGAACAAAGCGAATCGAACCATGACTCCGGAAAAAAAATTCAGGGATATCCGCAAGGAACTCATTCTTTTGGGACTTTTCCTTTTATTTACCGCCCTTGCGGTGGCCGTCCTCATGCGGTCGCAAGTCGTGATGAAATTTCTTCCCTCGTCTGAAAACAGGCCCCCTTCTTCCGCAGTTTCAGTATTGCCCACCCCGGAAGCCCTCCCAACGCCCCTTCCTCAAAAGCCGATGGTGGAAATAGAAGTGACTCCTCAAAGCATCCTCGTCGACGACTTTGACCTCGGCGCAACCAGCGGCATTTTTAAAGAACGCTTTAACGCACTCGGAA
>CAYJQR010000137.1:0-2894 GCA_964372345.1 uncultured Planctomycetia bacterium
GCATAAAAATGATTTGACATAAAAGCATTTTTATGCTATCCTTGACTTAAGGATAAATGAAGGGATGAAAACAAATGCATAGAACAACCCTGATACTAGAAGAGGACCTCTATCGACAAGTGAAACGGGAGGCAGTAGACCGCGGACGGCCAATGCGGGTATTGGTAGAAGAGGCGCTCAGGAGATACTTAGGCTTGGAACGTCGCCAAGCCCCTGTTCGCCTGCCTAAATTTGGCATTTACCAATCCCATGTTCGGCGCCGTTTTAATCGTGACGATATCTATGGACACCTGAAAGAAAAGGTGTAGAATGGTACTCTTTGATACCAATGTGCTGGTTCATGCCCACATCGTTGGTTCCACTTACCATGAGATCGCCCGACGGTTACGAGACCAATCTGCTCGTGGGGAATTGTCTGTTTGTTTAAGCCCCCAAATCCTTTGTGAATTCTTTGCTGTTTGTACCGATGAACGGATTGTGCATCCAGCCCTTACCATAGATCAGGCAAACAAGGAAATCGTTAATTACTGGACAAATAGCGCATTTAAAAAGATTTTTCCAAAAGAAACCACGATGCGGAGGCTTATTCATTTGATAGAAAGACATCCAGTGAAACGCCAGAAGATTTTTGATCTTTTTCTCGTAGCCACAATGTTAGATAACAATGTGAGTGTTATCTATACGCAAAATGCAAAGGACTTTGAGCCCTTTCGAGACCTACAAGTCATTAATCCATTTAATAGTCTTTAGTTGAGGACAATACCCACTAGAGGAGGAGGGAAGAAAATGGTGATTTTTAGAGAAGTATTTGTTCTCCTTTCCCCCTTTTTACTAGTTTCTGTTTTAGACTCCGCCTCGGCTCTTCCTGCCAATAATGTTACTCCCATTTCTCGAAGGGAATACTTTCAGCAAGTTCATCCTCTTCTTCAAGACGCGCAAAAATCCATCCGCCTGATCATCTACGAAATCCGCTACTACCCGCGTTTCAAAAACAGTCCCACAAACCAGTTGATTCAGGCATTGATTGATACCCACAAACGGGGAGTTTCAGTGGAGGTGATTGTGGAAGAATCCAACGATCACGCCGTTGATAACGCCCAGCAGAACCACGAGGCGGCGGCGTTGCTGGAAAAAGCAGGGATTCCTGTTTATTTTGACTCTCCCACCACGACCACCCATGACAAGGTCCTCGTCATAGACGAACGCTACGTCGTCGTCGGCAGTACCAACTGGTCCTACCACGCGATGGAGAAGAATAATGAATCGAGCGTGATGATTGATTCCCCTGAACTGGCCAAGCATTACCTGGAATATTTCGAATCACTCAAGCGGTGACACAAAGCAAGAGAAACTCTTGACAACGATCTACATATCATGTAATATATGTAGAAGGAGGTGAAAAATGGCAAGTCACACGGTTTATGTCAGTCCTGGCTTGGAACAAAAAGTAAAGGGTCTTTTCCATCGAAAGAAATATCAGGGGTATTCCGATCTGGTGAATGACGCCCTTTCACTGTTGCTCCATTATGAAGATATTCAGAAGTGGGCGGTGGATCGTTTAGCGGGAAGCTGGAAGGGTGATCCTAAAGCGGATCAGTTGATTACTGAAATTCGCCGTTCTCGCGTTTCTAAACCCTAATGGCATTTTTGATTGATACCGATATCTGGATTTATTATTTCAAAGATACGGATCTCTCCAGCCGGATAGCTGACCATTTTAAAAAACGATTGCGTGAAGGTCTTTTTATGGCGACTCCTACCTATGGAGAATTACTCTATGGCGCCTATCGAACAAAGGATGTAGATCCGCAAGTGGCAAAGATCAACGCTCTTTTTCTCTTTACCCAATGGGCTCATATGACGCAAAAGACCTTTGCTATCTGGGGCAAGCTGAAAGCAAAATTATCTCTTTCGGGAGAACCTCTTGCTGATGTGGATCTGATGATTGCCAGTTGCGCTTTAGAGAAACATCTGACTTTAGTGACCAACAACTGGAAACACTTTCAACGCATCAAATCACTGCGATTAGCCAATTGGGTCAGCGAAGAACCCTAGCCATGATATTGCAAAAACCACATTATTTTTACATAAGATATTATAAAATAAAGAATTAAGAAATTTTCTCCATTCGCTTGACAACGCGTCCATGCGTGGTACACTTGTCCTAACAAATTTTGGTTCATCATATGGATATCTTTACGTTCATCCCACTCAAAGAACAGACCACTCATAAATATATTATATGTACAAGATATTTACTGTCAAGAGATTTGTGCTGGTAGGAAGGAAAAGGTATCTACCGGAGCCGGACGGACATAGTCCGCGGGGGAGGCGTTAGGCAGGGAGCGCCAAGACGTCTAGGATTTTCTGATGCAGAACCCCATTGCTGGTGACGACCGTGTGATTGAATAAACTGTGAGGCCCGCCTTTAAAATCGGTCAATTTCCCGCCGGCTTCCTGGATTAAAAGCGTTCCCGCGGCGACGTCCCATGCGTGAAGTTTCAATTCCCAGAAGCCGTCGAAGCGCCCCATTGACGCGTAAGCCAGATCCAATGCCGCGGCGCCGTCGCGGCGGACCCCTAAAGCATGTTTGACAAAATTTTTAAACGCCACGACGTATTCGTCCGCTTTTTCGGTCCGGTCATATGGAAATCCGGTTCCAAGAAATGCTTTTTTGAGTTCGGCGATCTTGGAAACATGAATTCGTTTTTTGTTCAGATACGCTCCCTTCCCTTTCTCAGCGTAAAAAAGTTCATCGGCGATCGGATCATAGACGACTCCAACGAGGACATTTTCTCCCTGCGCGACCGCGATGGAGGTACAGCAGAAGGGATATCCATGATCAAAATTGGAGGTCCCATCCAGGGGATCCACATACCAGCAGAGCTGGGGCG
>CAYJQR010000138.1:0-2796 GCA_964372345.1 uncultured Planctomycetia bacterium
TTGGATACTTTAGGACTGCACCCTAGTGCATACAAATTGACAGGAATTCAGGTCTTTACTATTTCATTTGAGTTGGATCAGGATGAGTATGATTTCTATGATGCGTTGACCAGATACGTTGAGGATCAGTCAATCAAGGCGTCAGAAGACAACTCACCTCAGAGCCGGGCTTTAGGCTTTACGATGGCCATGCTGCAGCGTAGATTTGCTTCGAGTATTTATGCGGCTCGAAAAAGCTTAGGACGTATGCGCGATCGTCGCCAGAAAATATTAGATGACCCAGCAAGTTATAAACGAGAGCAGATGGAGAAAAAGCTTCCTGAGGACTTTGAAGATCTCACAGATGAAGAGCAGCAGGCAATCATTAAGGACTTGGAAGACATTATCGTCGACCCAAATCCTACGGTATTACGCGAGGAAATTCTTCAGCTGAATAAACTTATTGACCACGCGGTTCTTTTAGAAAAGCGCGAAGTCGAGTCAAAGCTTGTAAAACTCAAGATAATTCTTAAAGATCTCAGGATTTTTGATGATCCAAAAACGAAGCTGATTATTTTTACCGAACACAAGGACACTCTGGATTATTTAGCTGCTGATGGTAAGGACGGGCGTCCTTATGGAAAACTGCGCGAATGGGGACTGAAGGTTTCGCAGATTCACGGGAGTATGAAAAGTGGAGATCGCGATACGCCCGGAACCCGCGTCTATGCGGAGCGGGAGTTTAAGGAAACATCTCAAATTCTTGTTGCGACTGAGGCTGCGGGCGAAGGTATTAACTTGCAATTTTGCTGGATGATGATTAATTATGATATTCCGTGGAATCCGGTTCGCCTCGAGCAGAGGATGGGGCGCATTCATCGTTATGGTCAAGACCATGATTGTATGATTTACAACTATATTTCGTCTAATACACGAGAAGGCAAAGTGCTTGAACGGCTCTTGGAGCGCTTAAAGGCGATAAGAATAGAGTTAGGGACGGATCAGGTGTTTGACGTTATTGGTGAGGTCTTTCCTGCCAATCTTCTTGAAAAATTGTTTCGTGACATGTATGCAAAGAGAATTAATTTGCCGGACATTGAAGCAAGGATTGTCAGGGAAGTAGATGCTGAGCGATTCAGGAAGATAACTAGTTCTACACTGGAAGGGCTGGCTAAAAAAGAACTCAATCTAAGTGTTATTATTGGCAAGAATGCCGAGGCGAAAGAACGGCGGCTGGTGCCCGAGGTCATTGAGGAGTTTTTTGTTCAAGCTTCACCTTTAGCAGGAATTCATCCAAAGGCATTAAAGACAGGCGATCGAGTTTATCGTGTAGGGAGAGTTCCCCGCACACTCATTTCGCTTGGAGATCAACTGGAGCCAAGATTCGGGAAGCTTGGCCGGGAATACGCGAATATCGTCTTTGATAAGGAATATCTCAAGAAAGACCCAACATTGGAATGGGTAACGCCTGGGCATCCGCTTTTTGAAGTTGTCAGGGAAGATGTTCTTTCGCAGGTAAGTAATGATCTGTCGCGCGGTTCGGTGTTTTATGACTTACATACAAAGGAACCATATCGTTTAGATGTTTATTCAGCTTCTATATGTGATGGAATGCGGAAAGAAATTCATCGGCGTTTATTTGTTGTGCAGACAGATTTAACGGGAGGAATCTCCATTAGGCAGCCAACGATATTTTTAGACTTGGCGATTGGTGACAACAAGGCATCATTACCGGATGACTCTAAATTACCATTCAAGGATCAGCTAGAGGTTGCTTTGGTTGAGAAATCGCTAAAGCCATTCTTGCAGGAGATTTGTGACGAGCGCGAGAAGGAGGTAGCAATAATCACGCGTCATGTAACGATTTCTCTGGATGAATTAATCCATAAGCAGAATATGCGGTTGGCAGAACTGATCAATCAACAACAATCCGGAGATAAATCGTCTCATTTGCCCGGGTTAATTTCTCAGGCAGAAACACATGTCGATGAGTTGAATAACCGGAAGGAAAGACGATTGGCCGATTTGAAAATGGAACGAAACTGCATGATTGACAAGATCGAGCATCTCGGCCGGGCTTGGGTTTTACCGCATCCGGAGAGGACATCACCCTCGATGGCGCCCATGGTTCGCGATGATGAGATCGAGAAGATAGCAGTTGATGAGGCGCGCAAATTTGAAGAGTCGCAAGGGTGGGTTGTGGAAAGCGTTGAAAAAGAGAACAGGGGATTTGATCTGATTTCCAGAAAACCGCATCCTCATGACGAGAAGACATTCATCGAGGTAAAATTTATTGAGGTAAAAGGCCGGGCAACTATCGGCGAGATTGCTGTTACCTCGAATGAATATAAGACAGCTGAAAGATTACACAAGGATTATTGGTTATATGTAGTCTATAACTGCGCTTCGAAGCCGGAAATCAACCGGATACAGGATCCGGTTAGATTGGGTTGGGAGGCTCTTGTAAAGGTTGAGCATTATCATGTGGGCGCTGAGAAGATACTTAAAGGAGGAATTCGATTGTGAGCGGTAAAAAGCTTCGATTATTCGTTAGTTCTGTCCAAAAAGAACTTGAGAACGAACGCCTTACCGTGCTTGCGCTGGTTACAACTGATCCGTTTCTTCTTGCTAATTGCGAAGCCATTCTATATGAATATGCGCCGGCATCGCCGGAAAAGAGTGCCGAAGAATGCCTTACTATTTTAGATTCTTGCGATGTTTGTTTGAGCATAGTGGGCAAAGAATATGGCAGTTATTCCGGGTCTTTATTGATCTTTAACATTTAATGGATACATGCTATACTTTTGGCATGAGACC
>CAYJQR010000139.1:0-2753 GCA_964372345.1 uncultured Planctomycetia bacterium
AGAAGATGATTTGTGTCATAGTGAAATTCCTTCCTTTATATTAGCTTGAAAGCAGTGAATCCTCTCGACGGAATTTTATCAAAAGCAAAACAGCTTCAATCTCTGGAACCGCATGAGATCAACCGCCTCATGGCGCTGGAAGATTCGGAGGAACAGGAGCAGCTTTTCGACGCGGCCCTGGAAGTTAAAGAGAGGGTTTTTGGCAAGAGAATCCTGCTTTTTGCTCCCTTGTATGTTTGTAATGAATGCGTCAATGACTGTCTTTATTGCGGCTTTCGCAAAAGCAATCTTCAGTTAGTCCGCCGGACTCTTTCGATTCAGGAAACCATCGAGGAGGCGCGGCGTTTAGAAAAAGAAGGGCACCGGCGTATTCTCCTGGTGGCCAGCGAAAAATCGCGCAAAGAATTGGTCGCTTTCCTTGAAAAAGCGATCGGTCAAATCAAACGGGACAGTGTCATTCGCAGTATTCAGGTCAATCCGCCCCCTCTGACGATTGAAGAATGCGCGCGGCTGGGACAAGCCGGATACGGGACGTATCAAGTTTTTCAGGAGACCTATCACTGGCTGACTTACCGGAAAGTTCACCCGACAGGCCCTAAGCGGATCTATCAGTGGCGCCTTGAAGCTCCTGAAAGAGCGATCCGCGCCGGCTGGAATAGTCTTGGAATGGGAATCCTTCTGGGACTTTTTGATTATCGCTATGAAATGGTTTCTTTCTTGTCTCACATCCGTTATCTGGAGGATAAATTCGGAGTAGGCCCCAGGGCCATTTCACTGCCGCGGCTTCGGCCGGCGCTAGGGGCTCCGATGCAAACCGCTCCGGCGCCGGTCAGTGATGAAACTTTCTTAAAACTGCTGGCGGTGACGCGGTTAGCGGTTCCGTACGCGGAAATCGTTCTGTCAACCCGGGAGTCGGCTTCTCTCAGGGATCGCGCGTTGAAGGTAGGGGTCTCCCAGATGAGCGCCGGTTCCCACACCAGTCCCGGCGGTTACTCTAATCCTGCGCGGGAAGAGAACGAAAGTCAGTTTTACATCGCGGATCACCGGCCGTTGAACGAAATCGTGCGGGAGCTTTTATCCGGAGGATATCTCCCCAGTTTCTCGACCGTGGAAGATGGGTTTTGCCAGATTACCGTCAAGGAATTTATCCAGTTGTCCCGCCAGGGAAGGATTCGGCAGTTGGTCACTGCCAACGGTATGCGGAGTTTGGAGGGATATTTGGAGGATCCCTCCCGCTCTAAAATCAGAAATATCTGGCTGGAGAAAAAAGAAGATCAGTTCGCTGAGCTATCGGACGGAATGCGAAGGGAGGTCTGCCTTAATGGATAAAGGATGGGTTCAAGAACAAGAACTCGGTTCTTTTAGCCAATCCGTAACGGAATTCCAGAAAGGGGAGATGCGTCCCCTAGAATTTAAGCAATGCCGGATGCAGCAGGGGGTCTATGGCCAGCGGCAGGAGGGATTGTTCATGGTCCGGGTGAAGGTTCCCCTGGGGAAATTAAACGCCGGCCAGTTGGATAAAATAGCCGACGTCGTCGAGCAATTTTCCAATGGGAAAGCGCATATCACCACCCGTCAGGCTATTGAAATTCATGATCTGGCGTTGGAGGGGCTGGCGCCGATGATGAAAGAATTGGGAACGGCGGGACTCACCTCCCGCGAGTCGTGCGGGAACACGGTACGCAACGTCACTGGCTGTTGGCGGAACGAGATCTGCCCTGACGGTTCCTTTGACGTCACTCCTTACGCCCAAGCATTGACGAAATATCTTCTGAGGCACCCGTTGACGCAGGATCTTCCGCGAAAATTCAAGATCGCTTTTTCAGGATGCGGCCAGGATTGCGCGCTGACCGCGATTCATGATTTGGGTTTCATCGCGCGGTGGAATGAGGGGAATAACGGGAACGCGCGTCCCTTCTTCCGGGTGATGGTGGGCGGGGGGTTGGGGGCGGCGCCGAAGTTGGCGCAGGCGCTGGAAGAACAGGTTTCTACTGAAGAAATCATATCGCTGACCGAGGCGGTGTTGACGGTTTTTAGTGAGTTGGGAGAAAGGAAAGACCGCGGCCGGGCGCGGATTAAATTTCTAGTCGCGCGGTTAGGGATCGAGAAGTTCCGAGAACTCGTTCGTGAAAAATGGCAAAAGTCAGAAAGGAATCAACCGAAGATCCGATGGAAAAAATCCCCCCGCTTCAAATTTCTTTTGCCGGTCTCAGAGCCCAAAAGTGAAAGCTACATTTATTGGAAACGGACCAATGTGTTCGCCCAGAATCAAAATGGATTTTTCAGTATCGCGGTTCTCCTGCCGGCCGGAGACGTCACCGCCGTTCAAATACGCGCGCTGGCGTTTTTAAGCCGGAAACTAAAAATCCCCGAAGGAATTCGAACCACCATTGATCAAGGGTTTTTAATGACGGGAATTCACCAAAAGGAACTGCCGCTGGCGTATCAAGAGCTGGTGAAGTATGGATTGGCGGCGCCGGGCAAAGGAGCGATTCATCAAATTGTCTGCTGCCAGGGGGCGGAAACCTGCCAGGTGGCGCTGACACGGTCGAAAACGATGGCGAAGATGTTGTCTCATGTGTTATTTCAGATGTACGGTGAAGCGCCGGAAGATCTTTTAGGGGTGTCCATTCGCGTCAGCGGTTGTCCCAATAGCTGCAGTCAGCATTATCTGGGGACGCTCGGTTTTCAAGGGGCAGTCTCTCAACAACAGGGGAGAGCTCTGCCCTGTTATATGCTTTATGTCGGAGGGA
>CAYJQR010000140.1:0-2693 GCA_964372345.1 uncultured Planctomycetia bacterium
GTGGAGAAAGATCGCTTTCGTGGAACCTGCTACAAGGCGGCCAACTTCATTCATGTGGGAGAAACAAAAGGGAGAAGCCGTCAGGATCGGAATATGACGCTCGAAGTCCCTGTTAAAGACGTTTATCTTTTTCCGTTGCATCACCGTTTTCGGGAGGCACTATGCTAACCCGAGAAGAGCTCATCGTCATCGCCCGGAAGAACCCCGAAACTCTGGTCGATCTGACTTTAGCCCTTCAGGAACAAAACCGACAATTCCGGGAACGCGTGCAGGTCCTTGATGCGCAGGTTCAAACGCTGCAACAACAGCTCGCCCAAAACTCGGGTAACTCATCCAAGCCGCCTTCTTCCGACGGTTACCAGAAGCCTGCTCCAAAGAGTCTCAGAACATCTTCTGGAAAAAAATCGGGAGGACAACCGGGACATGAGGGGAAAACTCTCTCACGCGTGAAGGATCCCGACCGAGTGATCGTTCATTCTATCGATTCCTGCCCCTGCGGTGCCGATCTCTCGATGACACTGGCCCAGGATTATGAGAGCCGACAGGTTTTCGATCTTCCCGAGCCCAAGCTGGAGGTGACTGAACACCGGTGTGAGATCAAGGAATGTCCCGATTGCGGCGAAAGGATTACGGCATCTTTCCCGGTCGATGTCGCGGCACCGGTTCAATACGGCCTCCGTTTTCAAAGTCTTTTGGTCTATCTCAAGGATGGACAACTCCTCCCTCTGAAACGGGTCGGTCAGTTGTGCGCCGATCTCTATGGTTATGAAGTAAGCGCCGCTACCATTGAGTCGGCACGGAAGAAATGTCATGGGGCCCTGGAACCCTTCGAGGAGGAGTTGAAAGAGATCCTGATCCTCGGCGCTCTTCTTCATGCCGATGAGTCAGGCTTGCGCGTCGAGGGATCACTTCACTGGCTCCATGTCTATTCCACAAGCCTCTTCACCTTTTATGGAGTGCATAAGAAGAGGTGGAATGAAGCAATGGACTTTTTTGGCATCTTGCCTCTATTTACCGGTACTCTGATCCATGACGGGTTGGTAGCCTATCTGGCGTATACCTGTGCCCATGGCCTCTGCAACGCTCATCACTTGAGGGAACTCAAGTTTGTTCATGAAGAACTTCATCAGGGATGGGCGGGAAAGATGATCAGAATCCTTTGTAAAATGAACAAATTTGTCAAAGAACAATCCCTGGTGATGTCTCATCTCACGGAGGAGACACTGGCACCCTGGCTGAAGAAGTACGCCAAAATCATCAAAGAGGGTTATGTGCAAAATCCGGAGCCGCCTGTTCGAACGGGGAAACGCGGACGACTCAAAAAGACCAAGGCCCAGAATCTGTTGGGGCGTTTGGATCAATACCGGCGATACGTCCTCGCTTTTCTCTATGACTTCACAATCCCCTTCACCAACAATCAGGGCGAACAGGATATCCGCATGATCAAGGTGCAACAGAACATATCGGGAGGTTTCCGAACTCTGGAAGGAGCGCGGATGTTCGCCAGGATCCGAAGCTACATCTCCACCGTGCGCAAACACCGTCTCAATGTCTTTGGCATGATAACACAGGCCATTGCTGGTCAACCGTTCATGCCTCGAGCCCCTGCGGGATGATCTGTGATAAAATCGGGCTTGAAAAATAATCATCCATGGTTCATCCGTCTTGAGAAAGGGGATTAAGAACATGCAAAAAGTCGATAGAACAGGCACGTGTCTTTTCTGTGAAAAATCTTTCAAGAAGTCGGTCTTGAAAAAACATTGCGAACATTGTGAGTTAAACACCCTCAACCATAATCCGGATAAAGGGGATGCCACCTTTTATCTGCTTGTGGAGGGCCGAGGAATGCCCGAATATTTTCTCTATCTCTACGTAAGCTCAAAAGGCACTCTCTATGATTTGGACAATTTTTTAAGAAGCACATGGCTGGAATGTTGTGGTCACATGAGCTGTTTTCATATTGGTGGGCAAAATTATTCTGATCGTCCTGATGATGAGTTTGATGACGAAAGCATGGATATCCGCCTTTCCAAGATATTCCAGCCGGGGGTTCTATTCACCTACGAATACGATTTTGGTTCGACCACCGAACTAAATCTCAAAGTCCTGTCATCAGGCCGAGCTGTTTTGGGAAAGGAGATGATTACACTCCTTGCTAGAAATAATGAGCCTGCCCTTTCATGCATCCAATGTGGGAAACCCGCGGTGAATATCTGTAGCACCTGTGTTTCGGAAGGAACAGGTTCACTTTGTTCAACATGTGCAAAAAAACATGAGTGCGGTGAGGAAATGATACTCCCTTCTGTTAACTCACCTCGATCTGGTATCTGTGCTTATACGGGTTAAGTTGTCTTTTCCCTTGAAAGGGTGCTGAGCTGTTACACCGACGCACGGTTTTAGCAGTGCCACTTTCAACATCAGCCAAGGAAAATCCCCCTATTACCGTGCATGTTACCTGCCGCGAATCCAAGAGTGTTGCGGTAGTTGATCAGTTGCGGGCAATTACCCGAGAACGGTTGCGTGGTTATATCCAGGATGCCGATCCTGATGAAGTAAGGGAGGTAGTCAAAGCCCTTCTGACCATCATGGAGGGATAATGGGCGGCACCATAATCACCAGCGCGATGTTCTGGAAACAACTGGCCAAACGGGAAAAAACGGCTAGAATCAGGCCAGCATGAGTGGCATTTTATT
>CAYJQR010000141.1:0-2627 GCA_964372345.1 uncultured Planctomycetia bacterium
TCAGTGTCTATTGAACCACGAACAGTCTCTTTGACGGTGACTCGGACTTTGACCGGCTTGGCTCCCCTCATGCCGAAGAGCCCCCGTTGTTCCTCGGAGAGAACGCGGATGCTGACCTGATTTTTTTTAACGCCTAAATGCTTCAACGCGGCGTCAATGGCTTCTTCCATCGTTGACGCTTCGATTTCAACGCTCTTGTTCACTTTTCTCACGCCGTCCTCATTAACTGACTCTGATACGTCGCCATAATCAGCGTGTTGGTCAACCAGTATAAAACCAATCCCGCCGGCAGATGATAAAAGAGAAACCCGAACATCACCGGCATGACCGTTGCCATCATCTTCTGAGGATCGTTCGGAGAGAGCGCCGCTGTTGTTGTTTTCGCGGAAAGTTTCTGCTGCCACACCATCGCCGCGATCATCAACAGCGGAAGAAGGTTGACGTGGCTGCCGATAAAAGGAACCCCCCACGGCAGGCGCCAAAAACTATCCGGCGCCGAAAGATCCTGGATCCAAAGAAAATCGGCCCCGCGCAGTTCAACGGACCGCACCAGCGTCTGATAGAGAGCGATAAAAACCGGCATCTGTAATATCATCGGCAGACATCCCCCCATCGGATTGACTTTATGCTCCCGATAGAGTTTTAGCGTCTCTTGGTTCATTTTCTCAGGACTGTTCTTATGCATCTCTTTGAGTTTCTGGATTTTTGGCTGGAGCTGCTGAAGCCCTTTCATTGATTTCAGGCTCTTCGCCGTTAACGGAAATAAACACAAGTTCACCAACAGCGTCAGGAGAATAATCGCCAGCCCGTAGTTCCGAACAACCCCGTGAATTCCGTTGAGGATGGAGAGAAGGATTTGCCCGATCGCCGCCATTATGCCACCGGCAACCAGTTTTTCCATCCCGCGGTGAGCCGCTCCCAGAATCTCGGAATTGTTGGGGCCGATATAAACGATGAAGTTCTGCCGGACTTCGCCGCCGGCTGGGATTTCTTGAGGAGCCATCACCAAAGCGGATCGGATTTCCCCAAGGCTAGTGCGGTAAAAGAGCGCTTCTTGCGCGGTCCCCACGGATGGCGCCATGACGATTGAGAAATATTTTCCTTTCAACGCCAGCCATGATAGCCCTCCGGTGAACCGGACTGGTTTTTCAGCGGTTCCCAGTTGATGGAATGGACGATGCAAGATTTTCCCGGTCTCCTCGAGAACAGTGCATTCCACCAGACGGACATCTTCTTTATGCGCGAAATCCACGGTCTCTCCTCCCATCCAGATCGTTGGATGAATGGAGAGGGGACGCTCTGTCGGATTCCTCCAGGTTAACGCCATCTCCAGCGCCGGCTCTCCTTCTCGAAGCTGGTAGGATTGATCCAGTTCTACCCCGCTGGCGAAGCGGCTTTGGGCCAGCGCTGTTTTCTTAGAGAGTTCCTCCAGTTTCACGGAGACTTTTGGCTGTATCTCCCCCGGCTGGTCCTGCGCCCATCCTAGACCGATCCCCCGGCTCCAAAAAAAGCGGAGCGGTTCATTCTGACCGTTGGAAAAATCTTGATAGCGGGTAAGTTGGGCCTGAGTGATGCCTCCGGTACTGTCAGTGACTGTGAGTTTCAGCCAATCTTGTTCCAATGTAACCGTTTTTGTCGGCGCGGAAATCTTTTCCTCGGCCAGTGATCTTGACGGTGACGGGGGGGGTGTCGAAGAATTTCTTGCTGTTTCCGAAGAAGCAGGCGGCGATGGCTTGAGCGGAGCGCGGCTGACAATCCCCATTTTCTCCAGGAGGAGCGGATAAATGAGAAGAAACCCTGCTGTAATCGCGATCGCTAATACCGTCCGTTTTTCCATCATACGGGATCATACCCTCCTCTTGAAAAAGGGTGGCACCGGGCAATCCGCCAAAATCCTTTGAGCGCCCCCCGCGCGAATCCCCGATGTTCCAGGGCCATTTTCATGTACTCTGAACAGCTTGGAGCGAAGCGGCAAGTCATAGGTAGGAAAGGAGAAATTCCTGCTCGGTAGATATGGATAATGGCTATTAAAAGTTTTTTCATGAGATTTATTTTTTTAGCGCGTCCGCTTTCTCGCAGAGACCGAGGAACTCCGCCGTGATTTCCTTAAAAAGTGGGGCGGGCCGTTGTCCCATCTCCTTCTTGGCAATGATCACCATGTCAATTCCCGTCCTCATCTCCCTTTCGTGAAGGCGACAGCATTCCCTCAACCGCCTTTTCATTCTATTGCGATCCACGCTTTTACGGGACGCCTCTTTACCGCAGACAACTCCAATTCTGTTTTCCTGCCGGGAGGAGCGGGCGGCGTAAATCTTCATCCACTTCCCCGCGAAATGTTCTCCTTCCCGGTAGACTCTGCTGAAGGCGCTTTGGGATCTTAGGGAGTTAATCGCTTCTTGCCTCGGCTCCGGCGGCGGGCGATAATTTTACGCCCCGATCGGGTAGACATCCGCTTGCGGAACCCGCTCTTACGTTTTTTCTTGCGTTTTGATATGGGCCTTAGGGTGAACTTCATCAGTTTATCGAATGATTGTATCGGATGACAGAATTTCTGTCAAGACCCCCGGCGTTTAATGTAGTAAGCTAATGAAATGTCCCCTTTTAATAGCACGTGAAATGACCCCTTC
>CAYJQR010000142.1:0-2618 GCA_964372345.1 uncultured Planctomycetia bacterium
CCTCGGACAACGCATTCCACCGGAAGCGGCTTTGCGCGCGAAACAAGCACCGACCTGTCTGTGAGAACGCCTGTAAATTTCTGCACAAAATCGTGATCAAAGCCCATCTTGTCCGGGTCTGCGGTAAGGATATGATTAGGCACCAACTCCTTGAATTTCTCGAACCAAAAAAGCGAGATCTGGTTGAGCACCTTTCCTTTGTGCGGGATGGGGGTAGGCAATACCACATCAAAAGCGCTCAGGCGGTCCGTCGTCACGATAAGAAGTTTATCACTCCCTACCGCGTAGATGTCGCGTACTTTGCCCCTGTTGACCAAGGACAAGGGAAGCGCGGTCTCCCAGACCGTTTCATGTTCTGTCATGTCTGTTTTTGGGCCCATAGTGATCTCCTTAGGTTTAGGTTGCTTCGAAAAATTTGTGGCATAAGATTATAGCATATATGAATAGAAGTTACGACTGTTTGCGGAATCTCTGACGGAGCCATAGAATGAGGACGAGACTGGTCACCACGATCGCTCCTGAGACGAGGCTTTCCACCCGGTCCATGCGATGCGCGAGTCCATGATAGGTCTCCCCGGTCGCCCAGCCAAGATAGCCGAGGAGGAGGCAGCGAGGAATTGAACCGAGCCAGGTCCATCCCGTAAACGATGCTATCGGCCAGCGGATAAGGCCGGCGGCGATGGAGATGAGAGAGAGCGGAACCACCGGAACTGCCCGGAGGAGCAAGAGGATGATCCCGGCATGACGGCGGGTAAGCCGCTTTCCCATCCCCTCGACGTCGTGCCAACCAAAACCTAAAAACCGCTGCAACCGGTCAATCACCGGCTTTCCGCCCCAGAATCCCAATCCGTACCCGATGAAAGCCCCGATCGTCGAGCCGACGGAGCCCGGCAGGACAATGTGTGAAGCGATCCGGCCGAGTGCTGCACCCAACGACAGTTCGGGCGGTACCAGGATCGCTCCGGCTCCCATGATGACGAGCGGAGACGGAATGGGAATGATCACCGACTCGATAAGGACCCCGATAAAGACGCTGAAGGCCCCGTGTGCCCGAATCGCATCAAGCAGCCATTGAGTCAGTTCATTCATGCCTTTTTATTCAGAAACCGTCCTCTCATTCCTAAGGCCTCTCATCACTGGTTATGCTCCGGGGAGGTTGAGGGTATTATAGCAGAACTTGAGGGATCAGTGTTGCCTCGCCGTTGAATATTGGGTAGCGTATCGGTCCACCAGTTCGCGTATCATCTTCTGATATTTCGTGTGATTCTGCCCCGCTGCCTTCTTAAAAAAAACTACGCTTGATTTCTTTAGCGAAATGGTCACCTTGATTGTTTCTTCCGGAAGCACCAACTCACTGGGTGGCGGAAGAAAATCTTTGACCCTGGTTAATTTCCCAATAGGTTGATTCTTGTCAATCGTCCTTCTTTGCATAGTAGTCTCTCCCCTTTCTCCAATATCCTACACCAAAGATTCTGATCTTACCTGCCCGATAGATGAACCGAACTGTTATAATCTTGCCTTCAACTTTTCCTATACAAAAGAGTCTTTTCCTCTTTCTTGCTATGTTTAGAGTCGGTGTAAATTTTCCTTTTAGGATCCTTGAATACCTTTGCGGCTGTGATAAAGTCAACGCTGTGTTTGTAAACGTTGGCTAATTCTCTTTCAGGATCCCAGATGAAGCTGGATGAAGCTGCTCGTTTCCTGATCCACCATAAAAAGTATACCATAAATATGTATAATTGTAAATATAATTATACATACTTTTAAAAGGAATTATAACCTATTGTGACAAATTCGGTTACAAAATGAATGTTGGAAGATTACCCAACAAACCATCGAATTCCATACTTTATTAGGTAACTTTTCCCTGAAAAGCAAAGGCGGACCGTTTTGCGGCCCGCCGTAGGCGAGGCTCAAAGTATTATAGCAGAACTGGAGCGGGTGGCTTAGGGTATTTCCCTACTTTGCTATGGCTTCCAAGATTTCGCTCTCCCCTGCTTCCTTTAGCCCTTTCACAATCTTGGCCTGCCACTTTGTAGGCACTGACTTAAAAGCTTTTTGAACCAGATTTACCTCACCCCGCTTGATCAGAGCCTTCAAAATATCAGTGGCGATGCCTTTGTCTTTGATGGCCTTGTCCTTTTTGGTTCTCCTCTGGAAAATGATTAACTTGTGCAAGGCGAAATTGGCAGGATGGGGTAAAGTCAAGAAAAAATCCTCGACTTTGACCCTGATGGTCTCACTGGACAAAAATTCAAGAAACCGCAGCGCAACGGCGTTAAGTCCCAATTGGGGCAATGAATAGGGCTTATCAAGACCCCTCCCCCTCTCAGGAACCAGGAACTCGAGAGTAAGATCGGGGTGATCAAGTTTGATATAGCCTTGGGTTCCGTGGAATGTCGTAATAAAGCCAAGATCTTCCAATAGGTTAGAAATGTCGACTTTCCGTTTGATATGAGATGGGGTACTCACGAGAAAGTCGATGTCTCTTGTTTTTAGGGTGGTGTGGTCCAGGTAGGGCGTCGAACCGAAATAATCTTCGTAGAAAACTGCGCACCAACTACCGATCAGAATAAAATGATTCAAGATTCCAGTTTTGTGAAATCTTCTCAGGATTT
>CAYJQR010000143.1:0-2582 GCA_964372345.1 uncultured Planctomycetia bacterium
AGATTGCTGCCGCCTTTGCCATTGGTCGAGAGGAAATCGTGCCCGAGATGTTTCAGGTCGTCATCCAAAACATCCAGGAGCGCTTTCCAAAGCAAATGACGCGGTTTGGGTACTATCTGGAGCGACATATCAATGTCGATAGAGATCGCCATGCACCGATGGCGATGCGGATGCTGACGAAGTTGTGCGGAGACGATATTGACAGGTGGCAGGAGGCTACCGAAGCAGCTCGAATTGCGCTTCAGGCCCGGCTCCGACTTTGGGATGAGGTTACGCCATATCAGGAAATTCCTTAGTATATATAAATCTGCTATACTAAAAAGGGTTATCAACACCATCCAGTTCGGGGAGTCGAGCGGCGATTCACCTGAGGCGGAGAGAGCGCATCTTTTCGAAGATAGATAGCCGCTCCTAACCCAAACCATGTATCCAGATAAAACTGATTTTCTAAAAAAAGCAGGACAAGGTAACGTCATTCCAGTCTATGAAGAACTCCTTGCAGACTTAGAGACGCCAGTCTCTGCCTTCTTGAAGATTTCAAAGAACGAACCTTACGCTTTTCTTCTGGAGTCCGTCGAGGGGAAAGAAAAGATTGCCCGTTTTTCTTTTGTGGGAGTGCAGCCGCGCTATGTTTGGAGGAGCCGGGGACGCCGTTTCGAGAAACTCGAAGGAAAGAAAATAACCGGCGGCCAGATTCATGATCCTTTTCAAGAAATTGAGAAGCTTCTGAAGGAATACCGTTTTGTCGCTTCGCCGGCGCTGCCTCGTTTTCAAGGAGGATTGGTCGGTTACCTCGCGTATGATTTAATTCGATTTTGTGAACGAATTCCCGACAAAAACCCAGATCCATGGGGTTTGCCGGAAACTTATTTAATGCTGGCGGATCAGATGCTGGTTTTTGACCATGCTGAACACAAAATCAAAGTGGTGGTTAACGCTTTTATGGACGGCACCCCTCCTCAAAAAGCCTATGATCAGGCGGCCAGACGAATTCAAAAGCTGATCCAGTTGTTGAAGCAACCTTTGAAGATGGCAGAATCAAGACGGAAGTCATCCAAGAGACCGCAATGGAAATCCAACGTGAGCAAAGAGGAATTCAAGGAGAATGTCTTAAAGGCGAAGGAATACATCCGCGCAGGAGACGTGATCCAGGTGGTCCTTTCTCAGCGCTTTGAAACTCGGCTGTCTACACAACCCTTTAAGATCTACCGCGCGCTGCGATCCATTAATCCCTCTCCCTACATGTTCTATCTGAAGTTTGGCGAGGTGACACTGGTGGGGTCCTCCCCAGAAATCCATGTTTGCTGCGAAGAGGGTAAAGTAGAGGTGCGTCCGATTGCCGGAACACGCCCCCGTGGCAAGAACGAAGAACAAGATCGAACTTTGGCGGAGGAACTGTTGCAGGATCCCAAAGAACGCGCCGAACATATCATGCTGGTTGACCTTGGGAGGAACGACGTAGGGAGAGTCTGTGTCAAGGGGAGTGTGACGGTTCCAGAGTTGATGGTGATCGAGCGTTATTCTCACGTGATGCATATCGTCAGTGACGTGGTTGGCAGATTGGCGCCGGACAAGAACGCCATTGATGTCATGCGCGCCACTTTTCCCGCAGGTACTGTGACCGGCGCCCCGAAGATCCGCGCGATGGAGATTATTGATGAGCTCGAAAACGTCCGCCGCGGTCCCTACGCTGGCGCGGTTGGTTACTTTAGTTTCTCTGGCAACCTCGATAGTTGTATCACGATCCGTACGATTGTCATCCAAGGCAACCGAGCCTTCATCCAAGCCGGCGCCGGCATCGTTGCCGACTCCGATCCCGCAAAAGAATATCAAGAGACGATTAACAAAGCCAAAGGGATGATGAAAGCGGTAGAAATGGCGGGCGCGTTATGATTTTAATGATTGATAATTACGATTCCTTTACCTACAATTTGGTCCAGTATCTCGGCGAGCTGGGGAAAGAAATTCATGTCGTGAGAAATAACCAAGTCACCACAGACGAGATCAAACAATTAAAACTAACCCATATTGTCATCTCTCCAGGCCCCGGATCACCCAAAGACGCCGGTGTTTCCAGTGAAGTCATCCGGGAATTCAGCGGAAAAATTCCGATTCTTGGAGTTTGCTTAGGGCATCAATGTATCGGCGAAGTCTTCGGCGGCCGCGTCGTCCGCGCCGGCCGGCTCATGCACGGCAAGACCTCTCAGATTCACCACGATGGCACGGGAGTCTTTCAGGGACTTCCGAATCCTTTCGAAGCCACGCGGTATCATTCGCTCATTGTCGAACGCGAAACTCTGCCCAATTGTCTGGCCATCACCGCCGAAACCGATCAAAAGGAAATCATGGGTTTAGCACACAAACAGCACCCAACGGTCGGCGTTCAATTTCATCCGGAATCCATTTTGACCCAAGCGGGAAAGGATTTACTGAGGAATTTCTTGAAGTTTTGATCCTACCGCAGTTTTTGATCCGCTCAGAAACAGAAAAAACCACTGCCTATTCCCATACCCTATTGGCCATTGGTCCTGTCAAGACATTTAAGAATGTCGGTGAGATCAGAACCGTAGAGACATCTAAGA
>CAYJQR010000144.1:0-2547 GCA_964372345.1 uncultured Planctomycetia bacterium
TAAAAACAGCGACGAGCTTGAGTTCCCAGTGGATCTCTTGGCGGAGGAGACCGGATTGTCTCACCGGATGAATCGTTCTGTTTACGCTCGCCTGATAGAAAATTCGTTAGCCATCCTGGAAAAAGATTATCAGTTAATTAAGATAGGGGCGAGGCCGTCCCTTACTGAGAGAGGGATGATTACCTTACATATCCAACGGAATGGCGATAAAGAATCCCCTCTTCCCATGGGATACGGGTTGTTTCACTGGTCGAAGCGGCTTTCCTTCGCCGCCAAGTGGGCATTATTGATCGCCCTCGTTTTGAAAGAAGAATCAATGGGAGAAAATGGCTGGCTGACTCACTCCGGCTCGATCCAGGCGCGGTTTCATCTGGCTCCGGATCTCTTCCAGAAAGGGATGCTGGAGTTAAGGAAGTTTCATCTGGCGGAAGCGCAGTACAGCGTTGATCCGGCAAAACCGAGCGAGTTGCGGCAGCGCTGGTCCCTGCTCCCCTTTTATAGTTCACAGAAAATCGAGGAGGAAGTCAAAACCCTAGAGAAAGAATACGGACGGGAGAAGGTCAAGAGAATCCGCAATTACGCCAATCTTGTTTATGTAGAACACGACCCGCCGCAGATTGAGCAGATGGTCCTTCTCTATAACCGTTACGGCGATTACACCTTCAGAAAAATCATGGCGATCGTCGCGGAAGAACCGGAAAACAGCCCCAAGCGGTCGCTGGAGTACGCCACGGCGTTGATGCAACAGGATGGACGGTAGCGGCGCAACCCCCTGTGGTTGCCCCTACAAATTACGTGTTGATTCCTTGATAAATCGTGTTAAAATAAATTCCCATTCTTTTTGTGTTCCCGCCGAGATAGCTCAGTGGTAGAGCGCGGCCCTGAAAAGGCCGGCGTGGGTGGTTCGATTCCACCTCTCGGCAATTTTCATCCGAGTTGTTGACCAACGTTTATCAAAGGATTATGATGGCTGCTAGAAAGGATACGCAATGCTTTTTCTTGTAATCTTCTTGGCCGGCGCAATCGTGGGGGGAATTTTCGCGGGGATTCTTATTTCCAGCAAATCACGTCCCAAATACGCCTCAGCCGAAGCGACTACCGCTGAAATCCGCCGGCAGTTGGAAGAAAAGAACACCGAACTAGAGAAACTTCGTCATTCCCTCCAAGAAGAACAGCAAGCCCGCATCGCGGCGATCACTCGTTTGGATGAAGCGACTAAAAGTGTGGAAGAGCAACGCAAAATCCTCGCTGAGGCACAGCAACGGTTGGCCGATACGTTTAAAGCCCTCTCCGATGACGCGCTCAAAAGCAACAATCAGGCGTTTATTCAATTAGCGAAACAAAGTTTAGAGACAGTCTTGAGCGACGCCAAGGGAGATATCGGAAAACGCCAGGAGGCGATTGGGAATTTGGTCAAACCGTTGGAAGAAACTTTAAAACGGTACGAGTCACAGATTGGTAAAATGGAACAGGATCGCTCCAAGTCCTACGGAAGCCTGGAGGAACAGTTGAGGGCGTTAATGATCACCCACCAGCAATTACAGAAGGAAACAGGGAATTTATCAAATGCTTTAAAGACACCACAAGTACGTGGACGATGGGGTGAAGTTACGCTGAAACGGGTTATTGAAGTAGCGGGTATGTCTCCGTATTGTGATTTTATTGAGCAAGTGTCGGTAGAAACGGATGAAGGACGATTAAGACCTGATGTAATTGTTCAGTTGCCAGAGAACAGGTGTGTGATAATTGACGCAAAAGTCCCCCTAAGTGCCTATAGCGCTGCCATGGACGAAGAGGATGAGACCCGAAGAAAAACTTTACTGGTACAGCATGCGCAGGCTGTTAAGGAACACGTTAAACTGCTTAGTGGGAAAAAATATTGGGAATCAGTTAGTTCGACGCCTGATTTTGTCGTGCTCTTTCTTCCAGCGGAATCATTTTTTAGTGCAGCAGTGGAACAAGATAGAACACTGATTGAGCAAACAATTTCAAAACGAGTTCTACTGGCGACTCCCACTACCTTGATAGCCTTGCTTAGGACAGTAGCCTATAGTTGGCAAGAACATCAAATGACAGAAAATTCTAGAAAAATTGCTGAGGTAGGTATGGAACTTTTTGACCGTCTGTGTAAATTTGTCGAACACATGGCGAATGTTCGTAATCATCTCGAAAAAACCACCCATAGTTTTAATGACGCAGTTGGATCATGGGAAAGTCGCCTGGTATCTAGCGCTCGGCGATTGAAAGAGCTGGGAGCTGCCGCTACAGAAAAAGAAGTGCCCACTTTGGAGGAAATCGAAGCCCAACCTAGACGATTGAATTCATCATTCATCGAACAATCCCCCCGGCAGTTAGAAGCGGTAGAGCCAACGGAGTAATCAGCCTCGTTGCGTTATGGCGTATGGATACCATGTCATTAGCTTACTACAGTTCCTAAAGAAATAATTGACAGCCGGACATGGATTTGGCATAATCCATTTGATTTACTTTCACTCACTACTGTCCGAACGTTTTGTTTTAAAATCATTGTAATTGACTCAATATAAA
>CAYJQR010000145.1:0-2519 GCA_964372345.1 uncultured Planctomycetia bacterium
GCAGAAGATCGAGCCGCATAAAATATTGCATCTATTGGACATGGGCGTAAAACCAGTGTTTCGTTTTGTGACTGCGAGCGGTCGCAGTATTAGAACAACAGCGAATCATCCTTATTTAACAGAGCATGGCTGGGTTAGAGTGAAATATCTCACAGTCGGTGATAAGATTGCGGTGCCAAAATATTGTGCTGGGCGGGAAATGGATCAATGTTCAACTGCCGCGAGTCTCTTTTCCATGGCAACCAAGCGGTTTTCAAGCATCTTAAATTCTTCTAGATCGACTTTGACTTTGATGTTGTTCTTGATGATGCGGATGTCGTTTTCGATATGCTCAATACTTTTTCCAATTTTAGAAATTTCCTCACTTAACTCAAAACCAGTACATTCTGGCCGACCCAATCTTTTATCGATGTCAATGAATCTTACGTCATTCTTTTTTGCTTCCCTGGCTATCTCAACGCGAAGTTCAGTAAGCCCGTCATCCATTTTCCTTTTCACAATATCAAGCACTTCGCCAATGATATTGATTTTGCTTCGAAGATCCTCGATGCTATGGGCAAACCGACTGTCTTTTACGCCAGAATTTTTAGAACTACTTTTTTTCTTCATGTCGGGAAGTCTAGTTCAAGCAATGAATGAGGTCAGGGGAAATAAAGATTATAATCCGTCACATGCGTGTCTAAATTATAGACAGAACATCGCCTAACCACCCTCTATAATGTTTGTGTGAAGCAAACATAACCATAGAGAAAACGGAGGGTTAAGCGATGCATCACCATCATACGATACTGGGACAGATGTTGCAAATGTTTCCGAGATACGAATTTGAAAAGGCTGTGAAAGAGACCAAAACCGAATATCATGCCAGAGGATTTAAATCCTGGAATCATTTTGTTGCGATGCTCTTCGGCCAACTGGCCGGACAGGATTCTCTTAGGGGAATCGAAGCCGGCCTTGCCAGCCAATCCAGAGGACTTTATCATTTGGGTATCACACCCGTCTCGCGTCCGACGCTTGCCTATGCCAACAAACACCGAAGCCATGAGCTTTTTAAAAAAGTCTTTCTTTCCATGCTGTCTAAATGTCAAGCCATTGCTCCCAGGCATAAGTTCCGATTCAAGAACCCGCTGTACAGTCTGGACGCGTCCACTATCGACCTGTGTTTGTCTTTGTTCGATTGGGCCAAGTTCAGAACCACCAAAGGAGCCGTGAAACTTCACGTCAAATTCAATCATTCAGGCTATCTTCCCAATTTTGTGACGGTGACGGAAGGCAAAGTCCATGAGCAAAAAGTGGCTCCGCTTATTCCGTTTGAAAAAGGCGACGTGGTCGTGTATGACAGGGGCTACACCGATTTTGAGTGGTACCGAAGTCTTTATGACAGAGGCACTTACTTCGTGACCCGCTTGAAAAGCAATGCTTCTTATCGCGTCGTTGAACGGCGGGACGCCGAACACCTTCCTCATATCCTCTCGGATCAAGTGATTGAATTTAAAGGATTTTATTCTCATAAGAAGCTTCCGTACCGCTTGCGGCGCGTTCACGCCAGAGACCCCAAGACCGGCAAAAGAATCGTTCTTCTCACCAATCACATGACTTGGTCTGCGCAAACCATCGCCGACATTTACAAAGAACGCTGGCAGATCGAGATCTTCTTCAAAACCTTGAAGCAGCAACTCAAGGTTAAAAGCTTCGTAGGCACCTCTCGGAATGCGCTGCTGTCTCAATTGTGGAGTGCGATGATCGCGTATCTGCTTCTAAGCTACTTAAAATTCAAGTCCAAGTTCGGCTGGTCGCTTTATACACTCTCTTCCATACTACCGACCAACCTTTTTTCACGGAGGAATCTGTGGGATTGGCTTAATGCGCCCTTTCACGCTCCGAGTTTATCCCCGCCGCGGGCCATTCAGTACGAACTGGTCTTCGGCTAATTGAGACAGCTATGGTTTTAGATGATGGTGAATATTTTCACTGGCAGAGCCGATGGTTCAATTATTTTTACATCATGGTTGATCGCCCTGAGGAAAAAGTTAGGATTTCAGCCGATGGAAACCAGTCAAGACTTGGGATTCTATGGCTCCTTCTTGTTATGTTGATTTTAGTCGTTTTTTCTGATTTTCTGACCCTTAGTAAGGGAAAGGCGATAACGTGAGCGCAACGTCCCCTTGTTTCTTGATTACCCTGGATGTGGAAGAGGACATGCCTCGTTGGGTGCCGGAAAGAGACATTACGGTTGCAAATATACAGGGTCTGCCGCGGTTTCAAAAAGTTTGTGATAAATATGGGATAAGGCCCACTTATCTTACCAGTTATGCTGTGGCCAACGATCCAAAGAGCGCAGATATTTTAATTGAGCTCAAGAAATACTCAGATTGCGAAATAGGCGCTCATCTTCATCCCTGGAACACACCTCCGATCACTCCCGGGGAAGAGCTGAACGCAAGATACCTTTCTCAATGTAGTTCACAGGAGGTGGAATTAAAGCTGCGGGCACTGACTCATGCGATCGAAGACAATTT
>CAYJQR010000146.1:0-2513 GCA_964372345.1 uncultured Planctomycetia bacterium
TTCTAAAACATAGACCCCCTGATGAAACAGGCTCGAAATATTACCCCCTTAAACCCTTCCCATTGACTCCTAATTGTAATTAGCGCTATAATTTAAATTTAAGTTCACGCGCCATTAGCTCAGCTGGTAGAGCAGGGGACTCTTAATCCCAAGGTCGAAGGTTCGATCCCTTCATGGCGCATTTTGCTTCGCCCCCGCCGTTTTGATTCCCCCGAAGCTTTGTTTAGCACAAAGCTTAAACATCGGGGGCGAATGCAAAACGAATCAGCGGGGGCTACGCAGGAACAAGTTCCTTCGAAGCTTTAAGCGCCCGTAGCTCACCTGGATAGAGCGTTTGGCTTCGAACCAGTAGGTCAGTCAGGAGTTCGAGTCTCCCCGGGTGCGCAAAAAATTGTTCGTTTTGTTTTATGGATCTATGAATCAAGGAGGGAGAATGGAAAATAAAAGGTCAGGGTTCGGTTGTGCTTTAATCATCGCAGTAATTGGGTTGGTACTAAGGATGCTGTGGATATCGGTTCAGAAATTGAACCATGTGGGAGATGGCATGTATGAGCGGTTGGCGCTAAATCTTCTTGAAGGGCATGGTTTCAGCGTAATGGAGCAGTTCCCCTTTGTCCCAACCGCGGTGAGGCCGCCGGTATATCCGGTATGGATTGCTCTTGTTTACCGGCTCTTTGGACAGAATCTGATCGCTGTCTTCTATTCGCAGGCGCTCATCGGCGCTTTGACTTCTCTGGTTGTTTATCGGATTGGAAAAGAGATCCATTCTGAAAAACTGGGACTTTTAGCCGCTTTCCTGTTTGCTGTTCATCCTTATCCTCAACTGTACGTCACGGGCCGTTTTGTCGAAGTGCTTTATTGTTTTTTTTTAACAGTTACCGTTTTTTTCCTTTCCCGCGCATGGAAACAACACGACCAGTTCAAAAATTGGATTTTGGCTGGAATCTCAAGCGGTATGGCCGCATTAACACGGTCGGAATTCTTTTTATTCTCGCTGTTTTTTTTCTTTCTCATAGGGATCACTGGAACTTATAGAAGTCGGTGGAAAGGAGGATTGGTGTTGATCATGGCGATGTTTCTAACACTATCCCCTTGGATAGTTCGGAATTATCTCCACTTTAGGAAAGTGATTCCTACATCCGAGTTTTATGGTGTCATGTTTATGGTAACGACCCTTGACGAGACTGAATTTAATCAAAAAAAATTTCCATCGAATCCG
This sequence comes from uncultured Planctomycetia bacterium, assembly GCA_964372345.1. Taxonomy (GTDB): domain Bacteria; phylum Omnitrophota; class Gorgyraeia; order JACOVV01; family JACOVV01; genus JACOVV01. The sequence goes on from CAYJQR010000146.1 coordinate 1,220, forward strand.
GAAGCGCATCCTCCTAGCTATGCGGCTAACTATCCAATGGCCATTAAAACGTTTCAGATATATGGGGGCGCCCAGCACTTCAGCCGTGTTAACGATCTGCCCGCTTACGACCGTGAGGCGTTGAAGATAGGAATCGCCAACGTAAGAAAAAATCCACTTGGGTATTTCTATAAACGGATAAAAGAATTGCCCTGTTTTTGGATTGAGAGCGGCAATTACATTTTGTGCTTCATTGACGAAAGAATTCCGGTTACTTCATGGAAAACTCTTTTGAAGAAACCCGATCCTTGGATTTTCTTCTGGAAATTCTTCGGACTGGCGATCACTTCTTTGATTCCTTTTTATCTCGCTGTTGTAGGGATGTGGCGTTATCACTTCAGATGGCGCGATTGGGTTCCCTTATTCTCCATTCCATTGTTTGTGACGCTCATCCATATCCCTTTTTGGTACGAAGTGAGATATTCGGTGCCGCTGTATCCGATGGTTTTTCTCTTTACCGCGATGGGAATCTTGAAGCCTCTGAAAGCGTGACCAGTTCCATGAAAACACCAAAAACGATCCTTGGTTCAAGCATGCAATTTCTTCACTCTGCAATCTATGAACATCGCATTCGATATCTGGTGCATCAAATAACACCTTATCTTTGCGCCGGAGACAAAGTTTTGGATATAGGATGTGGTTTCGGCGCTTTGGGACAGGCGATTATGAAATCTCCAGATTGCCCCAGCGGAGTTAATGTTTTCGGATTAGAAAGGATTAAACGAAGTAAAGAATTGATCTCTGTAGAGTATTATGACGGGAAATATATCCCCTATCCGGATGAAGCGTTTGACGTCATTATACTGGCTGATGTTTTGCACCATGAACTGGATCCGCACAAACTGCTTGATGAAAGTAAACGAATCAGCAAACGTTTTCTCATTATAAAAGATCACAGAATAATAGAGGGTGCTCTTGCTTGGGGGAGAATCTCATTAATGGACTGGGCCGCAAACGCCCCGTATGGAATCCCATGCTTATACCGCTATAATACTCTTCAGAAGTGGAGAGAATGGTATGTTCAGCATGGCCTGGTGATTGAGCATGAGATGGAATCAATGCGTCTTTATCCGGCATGGGTCAATTTTATGTTTGGAGGAAAACTCCAATACCTTGCTGTCTTGCGAAAGCAGGGCGTAGAAAACCCGCTCTCTTTTTCTCTAACTCATTGACTTTCTTTCAAGTTAGGGTTATAATTCAACCTTTAACATAGGCGCTATTAGCTCAGCTGGTAGAGTAGGGGACTCTTAATCCC